>WLHC01000009.1 GCA_009702925.1 Actinomycetota bacterium | reverse complement strand
GGAGGGATTTGGAATACGAATGCCACATCAGCTCTCTGGTGGTCAGCAGACTCGTGTTGCCTTAGCCCGCGCCCTTGCCATTAAGCCATCAATTGTTTTGCTTGATGAACCATTTTCAGCGTTAGATGCCGAACTTAGAACAGAGCTGCGAACAGATGTAATTAGTTTACTGCGCTCTCAGAACACAACTGCAATTTTGGTAACCCATGATCGTGAAGAAGGCCTTGTTTCAGCCGATGTCATTGCACTGATGCGAGATGGCAAAATTGTTCAATCCGGATCTCCTGAAGATGTTTATTCATCTCCAATTTCTCCAACGATTGCAATTAGTACTGGCGATGCTCTAGTTCTGCAGGCATCTAAGTTGGCAGACGGTTCTACCAATTACATACTTAATCCAGTTAAATCTTCGGCGCAGTCAATCTCTTCTGGGCACATTGTTATTCGCCCCGAAGAGATAAAGCTGAGTAAATCCGTTTCATCAGATTCAATTAACGGTCTTATCACAAAAATTGATTACTACGGCCATGATGCAATGGTTGCAATCGATGTTGCAGATCAACACTTACAAGTTCGAATTCCTGGACCATTTGATTTTAATGTTGGCCAGAACGTTGCTTTAGAACACGTTGGACCAGTTCGATTCTTTGCAAACAACTAGTGAATTGTCACTCCACCGTCGATAAAGATTGTTTGGCCTGTAACCATGGCCGACTCTGGTCCTAGTAAAAATAGAACAGATTGTGCAACATCTAACTGTTCTGCCATGCGACCCAATGGAATAGTAGACATTTTATCTTCCATAAAGACAGGATCAACTAACAATGGCGCAGTCATGTTACTTGGCACAATAGTTGGCCCAACAGCATTTACTCGAATTCCATCAGTTGCCCATTCAAAGGCAAGTGACTTTGCCATAAACATAACTGCAGCTTTACTTGCAGAATATGACACAGTGTTTAGAACAGCAGAGTGTCCACTTGTTGAGCCGATATTGACGATAGTTCCCTTTACTTTTTTAAGCTCTGGATAAACAGCCTGGCTCATAAAAAATGTGCCATTTAAGTTGATATCAATAACATCAGTGAAGTCTTTTTCTGACATTTCACTTGCCTTTGCCCTGCGCACAATCCCTGCATTATTAACCAGGTGATCTAGCCGCCCGTGCTTTGCTACAACTTCCTTAACTAAATCAACACAGGATTGCTTTGATCGAACATCTAAGTGATGGCGTGTATGAGGGGCAGTTAATTCACTTGTCCACTCAGATTCAGGCAATATGTCGGCAGAGGCAACAATGGCCCCACGGTTTGCTAACTGCTTGGCAATTGTTGCACCAATACCGCGACCAGCACCGGTAACAATTGCAACCTTGCCTGCAAAGTCATTATTAGATGACATTAGAGTTAGTTACCAATGAAGTTGCTGCTATCTCCCCAGAAAGCAAATTTGCGTTGCAGAGCCTTAACGACAATGTGCGCAAAAATTCCCATCAGTGAAAGAACGATTAAAATTGCAAACATCGTTGGAGTCTCAAAGTTGTACTGTGCCAAAAGAACCATTGCACCAAGACCATCTTGTGACCCAAGGAACTCACCAACGACCGCACCTAGGATTGCAAGCAAGATTCCAACGTCAAGACCTGCAAAGAAAAACGGAAGCGCACATGGAATTTGCACTTTTAAGAAAATCTGAAACCTTGATGCTCCAAAGACACGAAGCATTCTAATCTGATCGTTGTCGGCTGACTTTAATCCTTCAATGATATTAATCAACATGGGAAAGAAAGCGACAGTGGCGGCCATTACGACCTTGCTTGTCATTCCAAAACCAAACCAAACGATAAAGATTGGAGCTAGAGCAATTTTTGGTATCGCTTGAAAGCCTACGAGATACGGCATGAATGCCTTATCTACAACTTTTATCTGTGAAATAAAAGTTCCAGCTATAACAGCAAAAATGACAGCGCCCGTAAATCCCAAAAGAGTTTCCTGGCTGGTAATCCTGAAGTTGGACCAAAACAAAGGGTTACTCAACTGGAAATAGAGTGCGTCACCAATTTGTGATGGTGTAGGCAAAATAATCTCTTCAATTTTCAAGATATTTACAAGATTTTCCCAAATCAGTACAAAGGCAATAAAAACAGAAGGAACAAGGACGTATTCTGGTCGATTTCGAAGAAACTTCATTCTTGCTCCCCTTTATTCAATCACGTTTGCAGCGTTAAAGTATTTTCGAATCCTCTTAACAAAGACTCCTGCAGCATCACTGTTCATCATGTCAAGTGTTCGTGGTCGCGGAAGGTCAATTGTAATGATCTCAGCAATTCGACCTGGGCGTGGGCTCATTACAATAACTCGGTCAGATAAAAAGACCGCCTCTGTAATTGAGTGAGTAACAAGTGCGATTGTCTGATTACTTTCTTTCCAAATTCTAAGAAGTTCTAGGTTCATGTATTCGCGAGTCATGGCATCTAAAGCGCCAAATGGTTCGTCCATCAACAACACAGATGGTGAGTGCACTAGCGCACGACAGATTCCTGCCCGTTGTTGCATTCCGCCACTGAGCTCGTTGGGATATTTATCTTCAAAGCCATCTAAACCAGCAAGTGTCAATAATTCTTTTGCTTTTTTCAAATACTTTTTCTGATCAAGTTTTTGTACCTCAACTGGCACCATTACGTTTTCGAGGATCGTGCGCCAAGGAAGAAGCGTTGGTGCTTGAAAGACCATGCCAATCTCTGGCAAGGGTTTTAAGACTTCGTGTCCAGAAACTGATGCACTGCCCTCGGTCTTTGAAATAAGACCTGCAAGGATGTTAAGAAGAGTGGTTTTACCGCAACCGGATGGCCCAACAATTGAGATGAACTCACCTTTTTTAACAGAGAAATTAATGTCAGAAAGAGCATGCGTCTTACCGCCACCTCTGGTGTTGTAAATCTTGTGTAAGGCGGCAACATTAATCCAGGACGCCTCTTGCGAGGCGTCCTGGATTAACGAGTTGTTTTCTTTACTCATGTTCCCATTCTATACAGATTGGTTACTTTTATTATTACTTAGCCTTTTTTGCTGCTGCCACAATTGGAGCACGATCAAATGAATTTGCGCGTTCAATCGTGTCGGTATCAAGGAAAGCATCAAAATCAATCGCGATCTTCTTGTTACCTGCAAGAGTGGCGTAGTTCTGGTTGATCGTCCACTCTGCCTTTGTGATTGATCCTAGATTTTTCCAGGTTGATGGAGTTCCAGTCAGTGGCTTAGCTGAAGCAAGCCATGCTGTAAGGGATGCAACCGCTGCAGGAGATTTTGCCTCTAGGGTTGAACCAAGTAGTAGCTGTGGGTATTCCTTCATACCCAAGGCAACTGCTGATTTAATGTTTGTATTTGAGTAGATAAGACCCTTAATAGCTCCGCGTAAGAAACGCTCGAAGACTTCTGGGTTTGCTGCGTACTTGTCTGCGTTGGCTACCCATGAAAGAGAGCGAACTCCCTTAAATGCTGGCCCATTAGGAAGGTATGTCAGCGCTGTTCCAGCAAACTCAATATTTGCATAAACCGCGGTGTACCAAGCAAGTGCATCTACATCACCATTTTTGATTGCATTTTCTGCGGCAGCTGGTGTTCCAGTTGCAACAAGAGTTACATCAGTTTCGGTCATGTTGTTGTCTTTCAGCCATGCCTTTGTGTATGGGTAGCTTCCAGAAGTAAAGCTAACGATACCAATCTTCTTGCCCTTTAAATCGGCAGGCTTTGTGATTGGACTTCCCTTTTTAACCGCCATCGCCCATGGCCAGTTCTGTACTAAACCACCAATAACAATGATGTTTGTTCCTTTTTCAATGGCTTGCATAACTGGACCAAGGTCTGCTCCAGCAATATCAACAGCACCTGATGCAACTGCAGCAATAGCAACGTTGGCACCAGCTGATGCTTGTGAAGTTACAGTTAAGTTTTCTGCATCAAAGTATCCCATCTGCTTTGGGACTGCGTAAGTTGCAAACTCTTCTTTCGGACCATAAGGAACTGAAGTTCCGCTATAAACAAATGATTCCTGCTTATATGCTGTCCACTTCTTGTTCTTGCAAGTAACTGTCTTTGCAGTTGTTGAAACTGCAATTGCATCAGCTGTTGAACATGCTGATCCAATCTTTACAGCTGCAGCTGCATTAGATACAGGTGTTGCAGCTAGTAGTGAACCAGCAACCAAAACCGCAAATAGCGCAGCTTGTGATTTCTTAGCTCGAGAAGATGTTGAAAAATTCATTCGTACTCTCCCTTTATTGCTTTTGTTGAAGCAGGGCTTACCGGTCAAGGTAAGCATGCTTTTGAGTGGAGCGAGCCTACGGTGCGGCTGATAGTCGGTCAATACAGAATCTGCACACCTAGGTCTCGTTTTGATAACTTTGAGGGGGTGATTTGGTGCCTTCAAAAACGTCTACCTAGAGGCGTAAACCGCTGGGTAAACACCACACTAAACATAGGCCGCGCTGGCGTGGATCGTAATACTGAGAAGCCCCTGAAGGATTAGCTGAGCGCCATCGCAGAGGCGACAGATTTTGCGGCTATGTAAGCAAAACCAAAAGCTGGTAACAGTCCATTGCCGGCCAGGTAGCCATCTGATCCGTGACCAGAGATTCCTACTGCGGCGCCACCTGCTGCATACAAACCTTTAATCACTGAACCATCTTCTCTAAGAACCTGTGCATCTGCATTTACTTGCACACCGCCTTGTGTGTGGAAAAGTGCGGGGCGAACTTTGATTGCACCAAATGGTGCTTGCAATCTTTTCTCAAAAACTTTTCGCCCAAATCTATCTTGACTCTTACCGTCGTGTACGGCATGTGCATTGTCTAATTCGGCGGTTAGCTTTTCTACAGGAACGGCAATGGCAGTTGCTAACTCTGCAATGGTATCTGCCCAAACTATTGCGCCACTTGCTGCCGTGTTTTCATACTCTTTAAACAATAATGAACCCTCGTGGATTGCTTTATCAATGATGATCCAACCTGTATTGCCTTTTTGATCATTGAGAATTGCTGCATATTCTGAATATCCTGCAGATTCATCACCAAATCTTTCACCACCAGAGTTGACGATAAAGCCACCTTGCATAATTGTTGTCCAGCCAACCAAAGTTTTTGCGTGAGATGAAATAGCGGCGTGGCCTTGATAGGAATCTAAATATCCATACCCGGCACCGTGTTTGATTCCAATTTGCAGTGCCTCGCCCTTGGAATACCTTGATCCGTGATAGTAAATATAAGAAACCTCTTCATTGTGCTCGGCCAATAGTTTTTGATTTGCGCCATAGCCATTTGTTGCCATCAATACATTGTCGGTTGCAATCTCTTCTTGGCTTCCGTCGGCATTTTCGACAACAGCTGCAACAACTTGGCCATCTTTGATAACTACATCGATTAAACGTGTGCTTGCTTTAAAGTCAAAAAGATTTTGATCCGATGCCACTTTCCAGATTGGGCCTAACACCAACTGACCCATTCGACCGGGAACAGATAGACAGCGATCTACTGAGTGACCTGGATAGTGAAAATCTGTCACTAACTCCCATGGCACACCCAGTGAATCGGCCATCCATTCAAAAACTTCAACGCTGACATTTGTTAGCGCCTGCGTTGCAACAACATGGCCAGAGTTCTTAGTTTTTTTCATTATGTCTTTTGCAAAGATCTCTGGAGAATCAACGATTCCCTTTTCTTTTTGCCAACGTGAACCACTTGCCGGAAACATCCCAGAAGTCATAGAGGTATTGCATGTGTTTATAAAATCTGGGGATGCATCAATGAGTAAAACTTTGACACCAAGCTGAGCAGCCTTAATAGCACCGACTAAACCACCACCGGCACCTGCAACAACTAGATCGTATTTTTCCACGATTAAATTGTGACTTTACTCTTTTGTTCCAAAATCAACTTCAACGCCAACTCTGCAGGATCTATAACTTCTAGTGATAACTGAGATTGATCCACGTTAACTGCAGAGCAACCATTGATCACAACAGTTGCACCTTTTGCTGCCAACTTCGCCACGCCAACCTTTAGCGCTTTGTGCCACAACTCTTCATCGTTGATTGCATCAAAACTAAGGTTTAACACTTCAAGGCCTGCAAAGTCATCGGCAAAACCGTATTCACCAATGCGACGCACTAACTCTGCGCCAATTGTCTCGTTGCGAGTTACTGCGCCAACTGTGTGACCTTGCGACACAAGGTGTGATGTCACACTCTCTAGCATTCCAACAACTTCTTCTTTTGAACCTTGGCGAAAGCCTGGATCTAAAACGCAGTCAGGCAAAATAAAATCCGCTGCATCCTGGCCTATATGGCACATGTCATCGATTAATGCCGCATCACTTGAGAGCACATCAGATTGCAGATCAAGTGCGACAGGGCTTACAGCAGTCAGATTGCGCAGTTCGACAGTTAGGCCAGCTGGTGCAAGACGGGTGTAGCGCTCTTGGCGACGTGCTAACTCTTCATCAGTAACATGAATCGGTGTAATCGCTACTACTCTCATCTGTACTCCCCTTAGTTGTGTTGCAATATACGAAATAGTAAGCCCAAGGCAGGTCTTCCACAATTCCTATTTGTCCAATTGCACCCTTATTTTGCGGCGCCTTGCATAGGTAACCGCTACTGGATTGTGACTTTTACGTAATCGCCATCTTTATCGTTTCGAAGGACTGTTAGGTTCACTTTACCCACGCTAACAACGGATCCGGCCTTCATGGTTGCATACAAACCTCCACTTGCTTGCAAAGGTTTGTCATAGATAAATTTGAAAGCACCTTGATAATCTTTCACCGTTTGATCAACAGTGTAGGCAAGAACACCCTCTAAATTGCTCGCCAAAGTAGCCAATGAGCTACTTCGCCTGCTTTCAACGACTAAGGATTTAGTTTCACTTAGTTTAATTGTGAGCATTTTCGTTTGTGCATTATTTGAAGAAAGCGAAGAAATCTTGACAACATACTCACCCGAATTAGCGCTATCTATGCATCTAACTTGAGAATCGCTGAACCAATCAAGAATAAATCGGTGCCAGGACAAAAATTCGGGCTGTCCTGATCTTCCATTGATCATGGCATCCCAAACAGGATAACCATCAGGACTTGCCATGGGGCTGGTGTTGGCTGGATGCATTAAACCAAACATATGGCCAACTTCATGGAGTAGCCAAATCTTTTTTGTACTGTCATTTACATACTCCCTAATTGGGCCAAAGCTAGCGTTATAAATTGGTTTGCCATCTAGCACTGTCCCGGGCAAACTTGTAGCTCCTTCAAATCCAATTTTTGTAGTTGATGCAGTGACGACATTTACAAATTCATACTGAGAAAAATCTACGAATGGGTCTGCAGCGTTAATTGCATCAATGACTAATCCATAAAAATTTGCATTTGGCTTCATTGGAGTGCCATGGGCGGTATCTAAGTTGTATGACAAAACAGATTTATTGATTTTTAAGAATTTTTCATACATATCAACTTTATATGTGAGTTTTCCATAACTCATCTCTTTTACAAATTTTTCAAAAGTAGGGATCTGGTTATTTCTCCACTCATCCATCTGCAGTTTTTCTGATGGTAGATCATTAAACTCTACAAATAATGCAATCGCTTTATGGTTACCAATGGATGGTATTTTCGCAAATGTTCTAGGAAACCCAACATGATTTGGATCCCTTAAAGTTGTCCTGAGTCGGCATGTATCAACTTGAGAATACTTGGACAAATCTGTCTCAGAAATTGCCGCTGCTGTCGAAGTTGGCTTTGATCCTTTTTTCCAAACAAGTTTTGTTCCAGTTTTTGAGCATGTGTACTTGATACCCAAAACGGTGCTGACTTGACCGGCCTTCTTACACAGCGTCCCCTGCTTCACGGTGGCATTTGCTGTAGGGAAATTAACTGACAGAGCTAAACAAACAATAAGTACTGGGGTTACCCAACGTTTCATGTGAGTCAGGCTAACAACGCAGCACTCTCATTGGAAGAGGATTCGTTAATTGAGCACGTCCTTCAGAACAAATCACCCCTACGTTAAATCCAACTACTTCTTGGTCTGGCGCCAGTGATAGAGATAAAGCGGTGCGGCAACAGCGATAGTGATGAAGGAAGAGAAAATTCCCTTAATCGCTTGTATTTGATTATCTCTTTCTTGCTGCTCCACTAATGCAGGCAATGGCGCGTTTTCAGGCTTTGCATAAACATCTATATACACAGGGTTAGGAAATATCGTGTTCATGATTGCATTGATCAAAGAAACTGTTGAGAACAAAACAACAAGCAAAGTGATGAGACAAACTGCATAGAGATAGAGAGAACGCCAATCAATTCGATCACTATGGGGTTGTGCTGCTGGAGCTTTTGCAGATTTCTTAGCAACTTTCTTTGTGGTTTTCATAGAGCCTTAAGCACGCCGATCGCTGCGGTGGCACCTGCTGCAGCAAAAAACAGGGCAAGTGGGACCCAACCAAAAACTTTGTATGGGGTGATTTTGCCGGTCTTTGTGCCAACTTCATTTTCTCGGTTCATGCTGTAAAGGCTACCGAAACTACGCACAGTTAGTTGCACTTTAGGGGTGTTGCCTGATGGGCAATTTCTGTATTCTTGATCATATGAAGATGCGAAAACTATTGATTCCAGTAGCAGCAGTTTTAATTACATCTCTTGTGCCACATATTGCAAATGCAACCAGTCAACATGGACATTCTCATGGCCTTAAGGTGAAAAAACCAAAGGCAACTGCAGCAGCAAATGTGAAAAAATACAGTGTCACTATGGCAAAGGCGCACCTACCATCTGCTCCCAATAAAGGCACAGATGATTACCGATGCTTTTTGCTTGACCCAAAGGTCAATGAAGATTCAATTGTTCGAAGTATTGAATTTATCCCACAGCGCAAAAACTATGTTCACCACGCAATTATCTTTCGCGTAACAGAGGCCGACATTGCAGAAGCAATTGCCAAAGACAAAAGCGGAATCGGTTGGCCATGTTTTGGTGGCACAAGCCTTGGTGGAATGATGTCAACGTTTGTTTCATCTCCTTGGATTAGCTCTTGGGCACCTGGAGGCCGTAAAGATGTTGCTCCCGCAGGCTATGGAACACCCTTTAAAAAGGGAGAACGTTTTGTATTACAGGTCCACTACAACTTACTTGCAGCAACAGATGGAAAGATTGAAACCGATCAATCCACAATCCGTATGGAAGCAGTGCCTGCAAAAGGTTCAACAATTAAGCAGTTGCAGCTAGAGCTATTTGCTGCCCCCGTTGAATTAGCCTGCCCACCAGGTGTTACTGGTCCGCTGTGTGATCGCAGACAGTCAATGCTTGATCTTGCATCTCGCACAGATCCAGTAAGTGCACAGCAAGCCAATGCGCTCAATTACATCTGCGGACAAAACCCCAACAGACCTATGCCGTCATTAACTTCAAGGTGTGACAGAGTGATGAACAAATACTTCAGCATTGTTGCAGCTGGCCCACATATGCACTTATTGGGACGATCATTAAAAATGACTCTTAATCCAGGAAGAGCAGATGCAAAAATGATTCTAGATGTGCCTTATTACAACTTTGATGATCAATCAGCGACTTATTTGAAGACACCTATTGCGGTTAACCCTGGTGACACAATTCGCGTTGAGTGCACATTTGATCCCACACTTCGTCAAAAGATTCCGCAGCTAATGAGCCTAGAGCCACGTTATGTCACATGGGGCGAGGGATCATCAGATGAAATGTGTCTTGGTGTTTTATCTGGCACAACCAACTAACTATCCGTAGATAGTGTCTTGTTCTAAATCATCAGGGCCTGCAACAGGTTTTGCTGTTCGCGCCCTCCACGCCCCCGTAGACCACAGCGCCCACACCACCAATAACGGCTGAAAGAACAAACGCACTAGACGTGATGTGTCACTATCTAAACCAAATGCATCTACACCATTTAGATACTGAGAGATGTTGCCCGGAAAGATAGCCACAAAGAAAACTGCAACAACCCAACCCACCTGTACTCGATATCCCCACAACCCAATAAGGCACAGACCCAAAACAATCTCTACGACCCCAGATGCAACGACAACAAAATCTGCATAATCTTTTAACAACGTGGGAACCTGTGCCTGAAACTCCTCGCGGCTAGTTGTTAAGTGCCCAATACCTGCATAGGTAAGTGCCAACCCCAAAGCAACCTGTGCAACCTTACGAATGGATTCCATGGGGCAAGTAAACACCTTATGGGCTTAAACGAACAAAAAAGTATAAATCTTTCTTTGAAACGGTGCGTGGTGCTGTAAGAAACTAACTGCTGGTGATCTTTACTTGATTTTCCCCAACCACTTCAATCGTTATTCCTTTATAAGTCACTGACTTTACTATTGGAACTTTGCCATTTTCCCTAATACTTTGCCAAAAATTCTTTGACTCTGAGTCAGGATCTGCATCGTTTCGATACTGAGCTTTATTCACATTTACAGAATATGCAGTGAAGTTATTCATATTTGGGAACCATTGTGATTGCTTGAAATCACTGTATCTACCATTTTGGCGCTTCTCAATCACAATTAACTCTTCATCACTTAATCTAATCATCGTAGATATTGGCTTGTCACCCATCTGATCAATTGATGACATAGTTACGTAGACAGAATTAGTCAGTTTTGATTTATCAATACAGTTAATGTCTGCTTCGTCATACCAGCCAGCCAAGAAACCTTCCCATGAGGTGACCGCCGATGATGCACCCCATTGATTTGTCATAATGTTTAGATCACTTCCATTTATTACACCGTGTCCAACGAAGCCTTGAAAGTGTAAAAGCTCGTGTATTAGATGATCCCAAATCTTGATTCGGCTAAAAGCGGGGTCATTTGGGTTGTTCGGATTACTAAACCCACCCATTTCACCATAAGCAGCGATAGTTTGATTTCCTTCTGCTGTTTGAATATCTACTCTGTGAAAGTAAAGGGAAGTTCCAAAATCGCGTTCTGCTTTCAATGGGAATACGAAATAAACGAATTTAACTCCCGTAAAATCGTATTTTGGATCTACAAGCGAGATTATTTCTTGCAGTGCAGTTCCTATTGGTTGCAGTTCTGATTTAGCGCCTTTTTGACAGTACAAGCACACATACCATTCAGCATTTTTTGGCGCCCTGACCCATGTTTTTGAAACTAATTCAGGCTTGTAATTTAATTTTGATCGAGTAAAAAACTTACCCCACTCAACAATTTCAGTTAAATCTTTTGCATAGGTATCACCAGGTACTCCCGGTCCTGGCGCATTTGCAAAGTCAACTGGAATTATGGCGATTTTGAGTTCACCAGTCTGGGGTAATCCAGCAATGCTCCTAATTGGAAATCCCTTTGGTCCTGCTCCAGAAATGTTCTGGGTTTCTCTTAATCTGCACTGTTCCAGACTTGCAAGTGATGCCTTGTAGTTATCCTCAAATCTAGGCAGTGGCTCTAGTGTTGGTTTAGGTGTGGGTGCCGTGCTTTTGACTGCAACACCTTTGCTCCACAATAGCTTTGTGCCTTTTTTAACGCAGATATATCTCTTGCCTGCCGTTGTGTTTATCTGACCTACATTTTTACAGACAGCACCTGGTTTTACCGATGCGCTGGCCACTGTCTGGGTTAGCCCAATAACTAAGGTGCCAACCAATGTGGCCACAAGAGCGCGCTTCATATGGATGAAAGTAGCAGTGAATAAAGAACAGATAAAGGGTTAAACTCATCTAACTATGAGCTTTCGTAACGCAACCTCCTTTGCCGGTATTGCGATTGTGCTTGTCTATGTAATTGGTTCGGGGCTTTGGGTTAATACAGGCGATAGTTGGTATAACAATCTCAATAAGCCATCGTGGCAGCCACCAGGTTTTATATTTGGAATTATCTGGCCCTATAACTTTATTGTTCTTGGTATTGCAGCCTTTGCTATAGGCCAAAGAGCATCTAAACCAGTTGCACTTACCTACATGGCCTTCTTCGCACTCTCTGTCTTTGCAGCACTTTTCTGGGCATATCAGTTCTATCGCCCACATAACCTAACTGTTGCAGCTACTGCATTAGTTGGTACTGCTGTTCTGACGCTGCCTATGACCTATATCTTGTTTACTATCTCGCTACCTTTGGCGATTGCCGTGATTCCCTATCAAGTGTGGGTGGGGATAGCTGCATCAACTAGTTGGAGATATAGCCAGATTAATTAGTGGATTAACTCAAACATTTTCTATACAAAGGCAAATACAAGAGCCCCTGGCCTACTTAAGGGCAAAAACAGTATAGAAAATATATCCTGCTACGAATATGTATATTCCGCAGCCAATGGCCTGATAAATCCTAATTCCCCATTTGTTGTCTATAAAAAAGCGTGGTGTGTGAGTGTGTTCGTGGGTAAGCACATCGATGATTGAAAAAAACAGAAGCGGAACAAGGGCTAGTTCCAAAATCAGAGCGTGATGATCCAGCAGTCTTGGGTTTTCAAGTAATTTGGTCAGGCCAATGCCTATAAGGAAAAGCAAGGCAATCTTTGGTGCTCCACGTAAGTTAAGTAAACCTAAATGCTCTGGTGGATTTGGCCACATAAGTTTGATCAGGCCCGGTAGGGCAAATAAAGCAATCAATGCAGGAGCACCTAATGGATCGCCTTGAAATGTTCCGACCGAGGTGATCAGAAGCCAGATCCAGAAACTCTTTAGAGCAATTCCCGCAATGAAAAATACCCTTGACTGCCCCACATCACTTGCAATCATTTCATTTAATCGATCGCCCCAGCTTCTAGCAACATAGTGCTCAATGAGATATCGGATTATCAAAACAAACCAGATAAATGCTGCAATCTTGATAGGAGCTTGTTTATCTTCAAACTCTGACCCAGATAGATCTGCAATTACTTCCAGAACTTTCCAGACCATCCAGGCGGTGACCAATGGGCTAAGAAGGTAGTCGACGGCATAGTTCCAGTTGCGACCAGGATCTTTATGTAATCCATCGAACTTGCGCAAGGCTCCGGCAAAAAGGGGCGCAGTAAAGGTAATTAAGAAAATCGAAATTAAAGTAGCAAAAATTTGCTTTGGATCTGATTCTGATCCCATAGGCCACACATGGATAGAAAAAGTAAGAATCGCAAATGTTGCACTAGCTAGCGCTCCTGCAAGTGAGTCAAGAATTCCTATAGCGATCATTAGAGCCATGCCAATTAAAGAGGGAAGTAACAGGGGAATAGATGCTGGGGGTGAAGTTCCTTGCGTTCTGCTATGGAGCTCAACAAAACTAAATACACCGGTAAGGATTGCTATTGGGTAGATAAAGAAGGTGAGTGAGCCCAAAACTGCTCTTAAGTAATCGCCATCTCTAACTATTGTGGCAACCCCCGGGGAATAGCGAGAAATCCTTTCAATAGTAATTCTCAGGTAATTCTCAAAGAATCTGTATTTAGCTAAGGTGACGGCAGGGTTTGATAAAAACCTTAGAAACTTTCTTCTAGAACTCTCTACCTTTAGCTTTTCATCTCTTCTGGCTTTAATTTCCATGTATTCAGGAACACCTTGGCCACTTGAAGAACCTCGTGGAAGATTGTTCGAAGAAGAATCTTGAGTCGAACCTATTCTGCTTAAGGCAGCTGGTGTCATCGCCATCGCAAAAGTTGCAAGCACAACAATTGTTGTGCTGTTTTCTATGGCCTTCTCGGTCGCTTGCTCGGCTGCCGAAACATTTTCTGGTGCCTCGGGTGTTGTAATTTCTAAAGGAGCTACCCAGGCAGTTTTTACAATTCCCCCTTCTCCGTCTTCTCCGTCTTCATAAATCTCGTTTCTCCAAACAACATATTCAATTTCGCCTTTCAAAAAGAAAAAATCTTCATCACAATAGGTCCCAGGATAATCATCAGCGAATTTAGAATTTTTGGGACCATTTAGGCAGGGATCCGAATCTTTTTCAACATCTCTGCCATAAGCAATCGGATCTGTATACGTGATCCCTGGGTATTTATTATTGTCCTTACTCCAAACAAATTTACTTTCGTTATTCGAGGATTTAAAGCAGACTAAGTAAATCTTGTCATCACTATTTTGATCTGTCGTACCGATAACTGATTCGAACTTATCAAAGCACTCCAGACCAATATAGGGCTCACCTAATGCGTTTGCATGCAAACTTCCAGATGCAAGAATTGCCATCGAAAGACAAAGCGCAGGTACAAACTTGAGGAGCCTCATGAACATGTCAAGAAATCTAGCGGTTAACTTTGCATTCTCCTAGCAATTTCACATGCCAATTTGGATTTAGAGTTCTTCTCTGACAACTAAGAAAACACCGGACAGAAGAAGGAATCCAGCGAGCACTTGGATGACTGAAACCTGCTGATCAAAAACAAAGTAGCCAATGATTCCTGCTACAACAGGATTAATAAATGCAAATGAGGTGAGAACCGCTGGGGATACTCGTCTTGATATTCCTAGATAAGCCCAGTACTGAGATGCAAGTGTGAAAATCAAGAACAACATGCTGGGATCAAAGATTTGATCATAAGTAATTGCGGGAGGATCCAAGAAGAAATACAGTACAACTGTTCCCAAAGTGCCAAAAGCGACCTGAAGAAAGATAGCGAGAATAAGGGGATACCCGGTTTCGTACTTGATCCATATCTCTGTTGCCACAAACCAGGCAAAAACTGAAAGCAGTGCTGCCAAGACTCCTGCTATTTGCACAGGACCTTGCGGGGCGCCCACGAGAAAAACAACAGCCACGCTCGCTATTGCAACTCCGAGAATAGATTTTTTGGAGGGACTCTTCTTTTGAAGTATTAAATAGAGCGTTGCCATTGCCGGAAGCGTGGAGTACATCAAGGCACTGAGTGCTCCAGGAATTCTTTCGCTAGACCACGCCAAGGCTCCACTGCAGATTGGCGAGAACATCATTGACGCAACGATTATTGGAATGAAAGTGCGATCGAATTTAATTTTCTTAAATGAGGATGGATCGATGATTAACACTGCGACAAAGAGAATAGATGCAGCTCCAAGAGATCTAATCAAAATGATGTTAAGTGGATCTACCCTCCCTGCAACATTAGAGAGGAATGGATAGATCGATCCGCCAACAAACCACAAGACGGCAATGCCCAGATATGTTGTGCGGCGATCATGCTGTGGTTGCATGGTTCTTACTTAAAGCGAAGTAGGGTGTTCGTGTCATCCTCATACATCTTTGCCGGAATCATTTCGCCAGCCTTGTCACCATATCGAGCTCGTGCTCGACGATATACATTTTCAACAACTGCGCCAACTTCCATTGGAACACCAACAGAGCGCGCTAAATCTCCTGCCAAACGTAAATCCTTACATGCAAGCGCGACTGCGAATCCTTCATCGTAATCACCATCCTTGAGCAAGCCCATCATGTCTCGCTCTAGCAGAAGTGAGTTGCAAGGTGATCCAACCAATGATTGCCGAAGCACTTCAAGGTCAACACCTGCTTTAACTCCTAATAGAAGCGCTTCAGTGGTTGCGACAAAGGAGTTAAACCACAGCATGTTCAGAACTAACTTGACTGCATATCCAGTTCCTCGAGCTCCACAATTAAAAAACTTGTCAGGATCACCCATGATGTCAAACAAGGGTTTTACAGAGGCAAAATCAGCAGGGTCTCCTCCTGCAAAGATCGACATTGTTCCTTTGTCTGCTCCGATAGACATACCTGCTACAGGTGCATCGATGATTCGCACACCAGGTGCAAAAGATTTCTCAACAATGGCAGCCGTCTCTGGAACAGATGTGGACATATCGATCCACATTGATCCAGGTTTCATTGCTGCAGCTACTCCGCTGCTAACCATGCAACTTTCAATTGCAGCAGGTGTTGGAAGCATTGTGATCAAAACATCGGAATCCTTTACACAATCGATGGCGGAAGAGGCAGCCTTCGCACCTGCTTGAACAGGTTTTTGCATAGATTCTTTGTTGAGGTCAAAAACTGTGATGTCGATACCTGCTGCAGCAAGGTTGCGAGACATGCTTCCACCCATACTGCCAGTTCCGATAAATGCTACCTTCAATTTAATCTCCCTTGTTGTGTGTTAATCATCAGTTCAGATCTACCCAAGTCGTCTTAAGAGCTGAATAGTTATCGAGTGCATGCAATGATTTATCTCGACCAGATCCAGAACCTTTAAATCCACCAAATGGTGTTATGACATCGGACATGTCGAAGGTGTTGACCCAAACGGTTCCAGCGCGAAGCTTTCGAGCAAAGTTATGAGCGCGTGCAACGTTGCCAGACCAGACTGATGCAGCCAAACCATATGAAGTTCCGTTGGCCTTTGCTAGAGCATCGGCGTCATCAGTTGCATCAATTGATACAAGCACTGGTCCGAAGATCTCTTCCTGTGACAATGTTGAATCATGTTTGACACCATCGATCAAAGTTGGCTGAATCAAATTACTTGCACCTGTAGCTTTTTCTCCACCAAAAATGAAACGCTCGCCGTTATTACCCACCATATCCAAGTAGCTATTCACGCGATCGCGTTGGGCAGTAGAGACAATCGGCCCCATTAATGTCGAAGGATCCAAGCAATCACCTACCGAAAAGGTTTTTAAGAACTCAAGAAGTTTTCCATAAAGCTCTTCTTTCAGTTTTTCACCCTGCACAATAATTCTTGATCCTGCGTTACATGTCTGTCCGGCGTTGTAGTAGATACCCCAGCCAATTGAAGAAGCACAAGCATCCAGATCCTTAACATCATCAAGAACAACTTGCGGGCTCTTACCACCTAGTTCTAACGCTACCTGCTTCATATTTGATTCAGCTGCATACTGAAGCATTTTGCGGCCCGTAGGTCCGCTACCTGTAAATGCAAGCTTTGCTACATCGTTGTGCCGCGCCAACGCCTGTCCTGCTTCAGGACCCAAACCTGTAACTACATTAAATACACCATCGGGAACTCCGGCTTCTGTAGCTAAACGAGCTAGAAGCAGCGCAGACAAAGAAGATTGTTCAGCTGGTTTTAAAACAACACTATTTCCCATGGCTAATGCAGGTGCCACTTTCCATGAAGTGATAATCATTGGGTAGTTCCAGGGAACAACTGCTGCAACTACGCCCAGTGGCTCGCGAGTAATCATGGCCAAGGCATTACGAGGAGCAGGTGCAATTTCATCGTAGGTTTTATCGATCGCTTCCCCGTACCACTGCACTGAGCGAGCGGCACCCATAACGTCAACATTCATGGAATCTGAGATTGGTTTACCAACATCGAGTGTCTCAAGAAGTGCAAGCTCTTCTTGGTGTTCACGAATTAGATCTGCCCATTTCAACATGATTGCTTTCTTATCACGTGGATTCATCTGGCTCCACACGCCAAGTTCAAATGTTTTCAATGCTGCTTT
The DNA here is from genome assembly GCA_009702925.1 of Actinomycetota bacterium. GTDB lineage: Bacteria > Actinomycetota > Actinomycetes > Nanopelagicales > Nanopelagicaceae > Planktophila. The sequence goes on along the minus strand of WLHC01000009.1, from coordinate 11,340 downwards.
AACCGCGCGATCAACATCTTCGGTATCACCGGCGGCAACCTTGGCGATTACACGTTGATCTCTCGGTGAAATGTCATCAAATGTCCTGCCAGAAGCTGCATCAACAAATTTACCGTTGATATACATCCGTGATTCAGGTTTTAACTCTGATGCACGTTTTTCCCAGGCAGTCTTGTTCATAGACATTTAAATCCCCTTTTAAAATCTTTAGTTAAGCGACTGATTTTTTGAAGTGCGCCCAGTTTGGTTCAACACCCATTCCAGGTGCTGCTGGAACATGAAGCATTCCATCTCCATCGCATTTAATTGGGCTATCAAGAATAAAGTCTCTGCGATCTTCACTCCAGGTCGGTGGATCGTAAGGGAATTCAATAAATGGAGCCCCGCCAAGGCCTGCAGTTACTTGGAGATTGGCCATTAATCCGTAACCATTTGACCATGTGTGTGGTGTAAAGATCCGATTTTTCTGAGCAACTAGACCTGCAATAAGACGAGACCTTTCTAGGCCTGCAGCCAAAACAACATCTGGCTGGTAAACATCAAGTGCGTCTTCTTCAATCAAGCGAATGATTTCAGGCAATGTTCGAACCATCTCTCCACCTGCAATTCGCACACCACGGCCACGAAGGCGCTTGAGTCCTTCGATATCTTCCATAGGAAGGGGCTCTTCAACCCAATAAACACCGTTATCTGCTGCGGCATCAATAAAGTGCATCGCTTCAGTCATATCAAGTGATCTTCGTGTATCGCCAGGCATTCGCCATGCTTGGTTGAGATCGACCATGATCTCCATGTCGTTTCCGACCGCTGCGCGTATGGCTTCTAAAGTTTTTACACCGAGAGCTAGGTCAGATTGTGGAACACGAATCTTCATTGCTTTGAATCCCTGTGAGCGAAGAGTTTTTGCTGATTCGGCGCGATCTTCAGGTGACATAACCGCACCTGTAGATGCGTATGCAGGGATAGAACTTTGTGCTCCACCAAATAAGGTGGCGACAGGTTTGTTAAGTGCCTTACCTATTGCATCCCAGATAGCAGCTTCCAACGGCCAGTATCGTCCAGCGTGGAAAGAAATAGTCTCTAAAGTTCGAACGTGCTCTTGAATATTAAATAGATCTTTGCCAATAAAAAATTTTTCGAAACCTTCAAATCCCGCCATGTCATCGCCGGCACCATATCCAGTGACGCCACCATCTGTTTCTACAATTGTTAAAGTCGCACCAAATTTTTTGCGCGGAATGGGATCCCAATTAGCAAAAAATGGTGGGTCTAATTCGATAACGCTTCTTTCAAACTTGATTGCAGTAATTTTCATAATTCGAAGTTCGCTTTCACTCTTAATTCTTGACCCGGAAGAATGGATTTGTGACGTTAAGAGTTGCCTCCATGACCTCTTTGGCGGTGGGCGATCCTTTCGCACCATTTCGTAACGCATCGATCATTGCTTGCTGTTGATTTGCAAAGACTTCTTCTTCATTATTTGCAGAAGGATTCAGCCAAATGGCAGCAATAATGACGAGTTCATTTACTGCGTTGGTATCAATTACTCCTTCGCGAAGTGCCTGTCCCACACCAGCGGCAACGGCTGCTTGAGCTGCGCCCCAGGTAAACAACCCATGTTGGTCGCTCTCAATTGCAGCTTTATTGACGAACAAAGTCGGAGGAGTCACTGCAAGAGCTGGCCTTGCAACAACCATAAAGGGAACATGACCGGCCCGTGGTGTTGCCAGGGCAGTAGCCCAGGCAACACCAGCGGCTCCAGATCGGCTTCCTAGAATTGTGTTCGTGTGGGCTGCGTTTGCGCCCGATCCCACAAAACCTTCACCGATCTGAATGTCGATCATGTTCACCCTCCATGGATAGTTGTACTTAGATGTTACTTAGCTAGCTTTGCTGCTGTAACAAATGACTTTGCTACTGCATCTGGATCTTCACCTAGAACGTCAATTCGAGCATTCAGGTTCTGCATAACTCCGTTTGAGATCTTTCCTGCAATTGGAGCAAGTGCTGTTACTAGCTTTGGGTACTTCTTAGCGATTGAATCTGGAAGAGTCAATGCAGCGTTGTATGGTGGGAAGTATGACTTATCCTCAGTAGGAACCATCAAGCCAAGTGCACCAATACGTCCATCGGTTGCAAAAACTTCACCGATATCGCACTGACCAGTTTGTGTTGCTGCATAAATAGCTCCTGTATCAAGAACCTTTACAGTTACATCTGCGTCACTGATTCCATACTTAGTACGGAAACCGGCCCAACCATCTGGACGGCTCTGGAACTCTGACTCAACACACCAGACTGGCTTTGCTGGCATCTTTGAATTCTTAACAAGTCCTGAGTAATCCTTAACGCCCCACTTAGTTGCATTTGCCTTTGTAATTGCGAAGGCATATGTGTTGTTAAATGAAGTCATAGGAAGCCATGTGACCTTATTCTTCTTGTCTCCTGCAGTCACCTTTGTGTAAAGATCCTTTGGTGCGATGTTTACATCTGTCTGCTTCTGGTAGACGAGCCAAGCTGTACCTGTGTACTCCCAGTACATATTGATATCTCCCGCAATCATTGCTTCGCGAGTTGTGACAGATCCTTTGATATTTGTCTTATCAGTGACCTTTCCACCATTCATCAAAATGACGTGCTTTACAATCTTTGAAAGAACAATGCTCTCAGTGAAATCCTTCGATCCCACGATCACATTTACTCCCTTGAGTGAAGTTCCTACTGCGTTAGCTGTTGATGCTGTAGCCAGTGAACCCACTACTACCATTGCAACTGCGGCTGCAACAGCAACTACTTTATGGCGCTTTACCTGCATTTTGTACCTCTCTTTGGTGATTAAATCCCTCGTGGTCGAAGGAGTTCTTCTGCTGCTCGTGCTAACCAATCCATCGTGAATGCCACGATAATTGTCAGGATTCCTCCTGTAACTAGCACAAGGTCCCGGTTTAACTTAAGTCCAGGAATTATTAATGTTCCTAGGCCTCCACCATTGACGAAGACACCCAAGGTGGCAACTCCAACGGTAAGAATCAATGTGGTGCGTACACCTGCCAAGATGACAGGTACTGCAAGTGGAAGTTCTATACGGCGCAAAGCTTGTCGCGCTGTCATTCCCATTCCGCGTGCCGATTCAACAACAAATGGATCTATCTCCTGTAAACCGACAATCGTGTTTCGAAGAATTGGGAGTAGACCAAAAGCTGCAAATGAAAATATTGCGATGGGTTTTCCGAAGCCAAATGCAATTCCTGCGATAATTAGTACTCCTGCTGCGGGAAATGCTTGCCCAATATTAGCAATGATCAAAACTAATGGCGTGAACATCTTTGCACGTGGGCGAGTGAGCAAAATTCCACCCGGAATCGCGATCGACAAAATAATGGCTGCTGAGGCGAATGAAAGAATCAAGTGGTCTTTAATTGCCTGCGAGATAAATGCCCAATTAATTGTCACAGCCTCAATCTGATCTAGAGTGGCTCGAGAGACAAAAAACCAAAGTACAAAAGCAAGAGCAAAGATCAAGATAGGTTGAATAATCAGTGATCTATGACGGTTGAAGATTATTCGCGCAGACGGCGATAACCTAGAACCAAGAGTCAATGTCATTTTTGTCATTTTTACTTTGCTGCTGCCCTTGTTTGTGCGATTTCCAACTGCAAATCGTGAAATGTAAGATGACCTTTACTGCCAACATTTATTGCCTCTGCTCCAGAAATGAATGCATCCATTGCTTCACGAAGAGTGGCATCTTGAGATAACTCTGGTCCTTTTACATTTCCAGGTTTAAGGCTAACCGCAGAAAGTGAAAGCAAACCCAGCATTCGCACGCTTCCTGCTTCTCCAACAAAGCTTTCAACTTTTTTAGTGGCAGGTGCAGAAAGAATCTCTAGCGGAGTTCCATACTGTTCTACAGTTGATTGGTCGCTAAGAACTGCAATCCGATCTCCAAGGAGTAAAGCTTCTTCAAAATCATGAGTTACAAAAACTACAGTCTTCTTCAAATCTCTCTGAAGGGCACGAAACTCCTTTTGAAGCCGCACTCGAGTGATGGGATCGGTAGCGCCGAAAGGTTCATCCATCAATAGAACTGCCGGATCACCGGCAAGAGCACGCGCAACTCCTACACGTTGCTGCTGACCACCTGATAATTGCTTCGGAAAGCGTGATCCATATTCGGCCGAATCTAATCCGACAAGAGTCATTAATTCATTAACTCGTGCACGAATTCGATCCTTATCCCAGCCCAATAGTTGTGGGACTGTTGCAACATTGTCGGCAATTGTTAAATGAGGAAACAATCCAATTTGCTGAATTACATATCCGATATTGCGGCGTAGCTCATGGGCAGGCGTTTGTGTTACATCTTCGCCGCCAATGAAAATCTTTCCTGATGTTGGCTCGATGATTCTGTTGATCATCTTCATTGTGGTTGTTTTACCGCATCCTGAAGGACCAACAAAGACAACACATTCACCGGCTGGGATTGTTAAGGAGAATTCATTAACTGCAGCTTTTTCTGTATTTGGATATCGCTTTGTTAAGCGTTCTAAACGAATTTCTTGTCCGATAGTTGATTTAGACACGAAGCCCCCTCGGTGTTGTAAAGCGGCGGATGAAGACGAACATTCCATCAAAAATTAGTGCAAGGATGGTAATTCCAATCGCACCAACTAAAGTCTGATTCATAGCATTAAACGAGCCGAGTTGAGCTAAACCGCTAAAGAGTAAATCACCAAGTCCAGGACCACCTACATAAGCGGCAATTGCAGAGATTCCAAAAATCAACATACAAGAGACTCGAATACCCACAATGATCACAGGCCAAGCTAAAGGAAATTGAATAGAACGAATAACCTTCAATGGTTTCATTCCCATTGCAGAGGCTGACTCCATGATTGCTGGTTCAACTGAACGCAATCCCACAACAGTATTTCTAACTACTGGCAATTGACCGTACAAAACTAAAGCAATAACCGCTGGTTTCCAACCTAAGCCAAAGGGTTGGATAAAAAAGATAAACATAGCAAGAGAAGGGATTGTGAAGACAACAGACCAAAAGCCAGTTACTGCTTCAACTAAATTCGGTTTACTCCATATTAGTAATCCTGTAAGGACGGCAGTTATTGTCACAACGGCCATAACAACGACAACCAGTTGTACTTGTGCAATTGCAGCTGAAATAATTCTGTCGGGATTACTTACGATGTAATCCCATAAACTAGGTTGATTAATAGTGGTTAAATCAACACCACCACCGATTGTTAAGTCATCTAGACCTTCAAAACCTGGAATGGCTTCGGGCGTAGGCTCAACCTCCGGCGCCGTCAAAAGTAATGTCTCCCGATTCATGGGGTGTAGTTAACTCTTTCTCCGTAATTGTTGCAATAGGAGCATCCAGAGTTGTACTGTTTGCAACATGTCAAATACCCTGACTCGAAACAATGGTTTAGAGCGTGACCTTGAAATCATTGAAGCGGTGGCCGCCAGTGCTCCTATTCCACAAAGGAATGGTGAGATAGCAAAACGAACAAATCGAGAGAAGTCACAGATCTCACGCGCAACTTCAAGGCTCGTAGATAACGGATTGTTATCTAGACAAGGCGCGGGGGTTGTAGTGGGTCCACGTTTATACGCAATCGCACGATTCACTTTCGAAGCGCAGATTGTTAGTAGCGCAAGGGGTGAAATGCATGGATTAGTGCATCGTTTAGGCGAGACGATTCACTTAACGGTTTTGCAAGGACTCGAAGTCGTAACGATTCACTCAGAGTCACCATCGCATGGATTTCGTGCCTTGAGCTGGATGGGTGTCACTGCGCCGTCATACATGACATCGTCGGGGCGAGTATTACTAAGTGGGTTAAGTGATGATCAATTGATTCGCTTATATCCTCTTGATAAAAAGATTCCCAACACCCCACCAAACTGTATAACCAAAACTGGAAGAGAATTACTTGAAGTTATTCAAAAAGTTCGTCGCGATGGATATGCCATAGTCATTGAGGAGTATGAGCCAGGATTGGTAGGTGCTTCCGTACCAATTTTTGATTTCTCTGGTTCAATTGTCTCGGCTATCAATGTTGCTGCGCCAAAAGCTCGCTTTGAAAGCCAATTGATTTCAGCAACGAAAGAAATGAAAAAGTCGTCTTTACGTATCGCAGAGTCGTTAGCACCTACAATCTCAAGGGGAAACTGATATGAATCCATTTGCTTTAACACCGGGCTCAGTTGGAATTAGATTTGGCGCTGGGGCGATCAATCAATTACCTGAAGTTTTAGTTGGACTTAAAAAAAATAAGGTGCTGATCATTACCGACCCTGGTGTTGCAGGAGCCGGAGTTCTTGCACAGGTAGAAGCAATTTTGAAGAGTGCTGGTATTCAAAATACAAGTTTTGCAGAGATCAAGCCAAATCCTAATACCTTGCTCATTGATGCTGCTGCAAAGGTGGGGATTGAGTTTGGAGCAGATGTGGTCCTAGCCTTAGGCGGCGGATCCTCATTAGATTCAGCAAAAGGTGTAGCTCTAGTAGTAGCTAATCCAACTTTTTCGTCAGCATCATTTAATTACAGTATTACTCCAGAAAAGCCTGCAATACCGATCATCGCTATTCCAACAACGTCTGGAACTGGTAGCGAAACAAATAGCTGGGGTGTTATCGATGATCCAATTCGCCAATGTAAGTTCTATGTTGGAGATGCCAGTACGACCCCAGTTGTAGCAATTCTTGATCCCGAGCTAACTGTTGGTTTACCTGCCCGATCAACTGCTGGAACTGGAATAGATGCATTGACACATGCAATTGAATCCCTGACATCTAAGGGAAGTACCGCTGTCTCTGCTGCCTACGCCCACCAAGCAATCAAATTAATCTCTAAGGCATTGCCAGTAGCTTTTAAAGACGGAGCCAATGTTGACGCGCGTGGAGAGATGCTGATGGGTGCACATCTTGCAGGACTTGCACTTACTCTTTCTGGTTTAGGACTTGTACATGGAGTAGCGCACTCTGTTTCCGCAACAGTGGGCACCGCTCATGGTGAAGCGTTGGCAACAGTGTTGCCAGAAGTTATGGAGTTTAATTCAAGAGTTTCAAATGATATTTACGCATCTATCGGACATGACATGGGAATTGCGGCCAATTCAGCAACTGTTATTTCTGCTGTCCGTGATCTTGCAGATGAAATTCAAATCAGAAATAAGCTTTCACATTATGGAGTAACTCAAGATCTTGTTCAGGCGATTTCGAAAAAAGTTTTGGAAGATAGCGTAACGAGTAACAATCCAATTGACCCTACACAAAGTGAAGTTGAAAGCATTCTTCTTTCTCGAATTTGAAGGTTCGGTTATCGTTTGACTGACCAACAGTCTTGAGGGGTTTAATTCTTTTCCATTTTCGAGGCTAAATTTATATCGTGCCGATTACTTACAGATTACCTCACTGTGCCAAAGCATTTACAGTGATTGCTATGGAAAGTCCAAGAAGTACCGCAACAACTATCAGAGATTTTCCTTTGCCCATTCGCTGAGGCAATCCCCCTATTTTACTTTCTTGATCTTGGGGAAGATCTTTGATCACGTTTAGAAAATGAAAGCTCACACCAAGGAGTGATCCTGTAATAATCATCCAAGTTAAAGGTGTGCGGCTTGCACCATAAAACATAGATGCTGGCAGTGCCGCAAGAGCAATTGCATAGGGCAAAGGCGAAAGAGGTGAGAACTTAAAGTAGAAGTTGTATGCAATACCGCAACCAACACCCAACATATAAACGCTGCCACCCTTTAGTCCTAATGGGCCAAGTAGGTTTGCAATAAAGGCGATCGGAATAAAGATAAATGTTGTGCGCTTTAGTTGTGCAACTGTCAGTGAACCTGCAACTAGAGGCTTATTGGTGCGATTGTGTTTGAGATCGTCTTGATAGTCATAGATGTCGTTGCTCCAACCAATGATCAGTTGGCCTAAAAAGACTGTAAAGGCGACAACATATGCCGGACCTTCCCACCAAAGATTCCATGTGAAGATGAAGGCAATGAAAGTAATTAACATCGTTGGCCCAAAGTGGGCCGCGCGGAGATAAATCAATAAGCGCGAATTCATAGCAGAACCTTACTTGGGCATCCTGAGAAATTCAGTTCTTCTGCAGCACACATTACAAAGTTTTATGACATAAAGAACTATAGCGAAAGTGCCTGATCAGTTTTGTTGAATTTTTTCCACACTAATCAAATCTCCAAAGGTTCCAGACTCGGTAACACTTATTCGATATCCATTGGTGTTGGTGCTCTCACCTACTTTTAGCGGAGCCGAGGCTAAAAAGAATGGAAGGTTTTCAACGCTCCTATTAGTTGGTAAGGAGACCTTCATTCCATATCCGTTTTTATTCTGGGTTAGATCAATCTCATAAACCAATGCACCTTGAGATTTAATCGGAATTTTGTAGTAAAGCCCACCAGGTCTACGCGTTTCCACAACAATAGCTTTGCTCTGAGAAATCGGAATTATCAGAGACTTGCTTTCTTTGGTTTGAACAGTTGAAGGTGCTATCCAATGAATACTTTTTGCATTATCCGTTTTACATTGAATTTGAGAGTCTTGCATAAATCCCAAGTTCCATTTTTCCCATGTGGTGAAATCCCCACCCCAAGGAGTCATTAATGTTAGCTCTCCCATTCCGTAGTCTGTATTCAGATTTTTCTTTCCATCCCCGTATCGATCACCAAATCCAATTCCGGCATGCATTAGTTCGTGTATCCACCAAAATGGATGACCAAGATTTGAAGATGGACTAGAAACCCTTGGGTTCTTAGCTAACAATCCAAACTCAGTCATGACGTTTGGAACCGATCCTTCGGATGTTGAAAGTGCGCGCACTCCTGCTTGCCCTATAACGCTTGTATCAGTACCTGGTGGGGGAACGATTATTGCGATGTTGGCACCGGTGAAATCAATTATCGGATCTGCTGCAGCTACTAAGTCCTGGCTAAACTTCACAAGGGTTGGTTGTTCCCGATTGGAATTATGCTGAAGTTCATATTCTGCAATCGGAGTTTGCATTTTGATATAGGAATCTGGATAACGAACAAAAACCGATGATCCAAAATCACTTGAATAGTCGATCCACTCCTTCATGAAATCAAGAATGTGACCGTAATCTGATTTTGGAGAATTAACAGGTTTTTCTGTATCAGTTGAGTAAATTGGAATTAACTGGATTATTGTCTTTGGTGAAGGAAAACGTCGCTCCATCCCCCTGGAGTTTGGTCCTATAAATGAAAGATTCATGCGTTCTGAATCGTTAGTAATTTTACAGGCGGTTAAGGTGCTGTATTTAACCGCAGAATCAAAGGTTCCTACTGGGCGCTTACTTCCCAAACTGTATTTGGCAATTTGAAGTTGGCCTGCACATCCGTGGTTATTAGAAAAATAAGTTTCTATCAACTTCATTTTCCCCGAAAGTGTGTCATCTATTTGGCACGGACCACCTTCAAAAAGTGTGTGATAACCATCATCGGTTGAGTAAGTCCTTGAAAAATCTATAACTGGCGATGATTTTTCAGGAATTACTTTTGAAACTTTTTTCCAGGTTAATTTTGAGCCAGATTTTGTGCAAATAAAGGATGTTCCTTTTACCGTTTCAGACTTTCCTGCCTTAGTGCATTTAGCACCTTGTTTCACTGCAGCATTTGCATCAACGACTGACCCTGCAAACAAGAGAGTAAGCACAGACAAGAATGCGACTAACTTCCTGCTTGCAGTGATCATGTTCGTGAAGTTCTTACTTTTCCTTAAGGTGTGAAGCGGCGTCGTCATATCCGCCGGCTTCTAGCTTTGCAATCAAATCAGCCTTAACTGCCTTAACAACATTGTGAGTGCCATTGCAGTTCTTCTCAGGATCGGTGGTGTATCCGCAGGTACAAGCTCCCATGATTGTTGCTCCTTTTACTTTGGCAGTAAGCAAACTCTACTTGGGCATTGCCCTAGCGCCTAGAAAGATATCGAGGCAATATTTTTGTGAAATCCCCTACATGCCGGAGCAGGCCAATCAACTGATTAGTTTTCACTATGTCTCCCCGGACCACTATGTGGATGCCGGCCTAAAGGATTACTAATTCAGTCTTACTTAACTACAGCTGCGCGTCCAGATTCCAATCTCGCAATCGGCACTCTAAATGGTGAACAAGAGACATAGTCCAAATTAAGTTGGTGGAAGAAATGAATACTTCGTGGATCTCCACCATGTTCACCGCACACACCTAACTTAAAGTCACCGCGCACTTGGCGAGATAGCTCTGCAGCCTGTCGAACCAAGATTCCAACTCCTGCTTGGTCTAGTGATTCAAATGGATTAAATGGAAGCAGTTCTAAATCAAGATAGCGAGGCAAGAAGGTTGATTCCACGTCATCTCGGCTAAATGCCCAGGTTAGCTGCGTTAAGTCATTTGTTCCAAAAGAAATAAAGTCTGCGTGCACAGCTAAGCGATCTGCAGTAATTGCAGCGCGTGGGGTCTCAATCATTGTGCCAATAGGCATGTCAATTACCTGATTTGTTCCCTTAAAAGTCTGTGCAATCTCTGCTTCTAACGTTTCACGCAAGTACAAAAGCTCTCTCTGGGTGGAAACAAGAGGAATCATTACTTCTGGCTTTGGATCATGGCCTAGTTTTTTAACTTCTAGTGATGCATGAACAAGTGCGCGTACCTGCATTTTGTAGAGTTCTGGAATTAATATTCCAAGTCGAACACCGCGCAAACCTAACATCGGGTTGGATTCGTGCAAACGACGAACAGCAGCAAATAACGCTTTATCTCGTGCCGGAATCTCTTCACCTAGCGCTTCACTGCGCGCCATTTGAGAACTCAAATCAACAAGTGATGGCAAGAATTCATGTAGCGGTGGATCTAACAAACGAATTGTCACGGGAAGTCCAGACATTGCCATCATGATTCCAACAAAGTCTGCCCTTTGTAGCGGCTCCATTTCGGCGATTACACCGCGCTGCACATCTTCATTTTCTGCCAAAACCAAACGCTCTACATAGGCCCGGCGCTCACCTAAGAACATATGTTCTGTGCGGCATAGACCAACACCTTGTGCGCCCAGGATTCTGGCCCTTATTGCATCCTCTGGTGTGTCAGCATTTGTGCGCACTAATAGTTTGCGACGTGAATCGGCGTGAGTCAAAATTCTATGCACAGCCTTAACAACAGGTGATGCTTCATCTGTCTCTGCTGATACCCGGCCCTCTAAATATGAAGTCACAGAAGATGCAACAACTGGAACAGCGCCTAAATAAACAATTCCTGTTGTTCCATCAATAGAGATGATGTCACCTTCATAAACAGT
>WLHC01000008.1 GCA_009702925.1 Actinomycetota bacterium | reverse complement strand
CCCTGATAAGGAAGAGGTCGGTGGTTCAAGTCCACCTGGGCCCACCCGTTCTAATACGGGGACCTAGCTCAATTGGTAGAGCGCTGCCTTTGCAAGGCAGAGGTTAGGGGTTCGATTCCCCTGGTCTCCACATGACAGATCTAAAAAATGTAAAGACAGCAACCCTTCACACATCTCTCGGTGACATTGTCATTGAATTATTTCCAAACCATGCACCAAAGACTGTTGCTAACTTTGTTGAACTCGCAACTGGTGCAAAAGAATGGACCGATCCACGCGATGGCAAGAAGACAACTGCAAAGCTATACGACGGAACTATTTTTCATCGAGTCATCGACGGTTTTATGATTCAAGGCGGAGATCCTCTTGGTCGCGGAACAGGCGGACCTGGTTATCGTTTTGATGATGAGTTTCACGGCGAATTAGTTTTTGATCGCCCTTACATTCTTGCAATGGCTAACAGTGGCCCAGGAACAAACGGTTCACAGTTCTTTATTACTGTTGCACCAACAACTTGGTTAAATCGTAAACACAGCATCTTTGGTGAAGTCAAGGATTCAGCAAGCCAGGCAGTGGTAGATGCAATCGCCACAGCAAAGACTGGGGCACAAGATAAACCAGCTCAAGACATCACAATTAATAGTGTTTCCATCGCTTAAACGCTCTGCCACTTACTCACTAATCGCAATTATTTGCGGTGCTTATCTGGTTCAGCTTTTAGTTCCCTCAATTCAACAACAACTTTTTTTGCCAAGTATTGATTATCTCAGTGCAACCAACCAGTGGTATCGGTTGTTTACTGTTGCCTTGACACACGGTGGACTCTTACATCTTGGCTTTAATATGTATGCACTTCTGGTTCTTGGAAATCCCATAGAAGAGGCATTTGGAAAAAATAAGTTTCTTATAATTTTTTTCGCATCACTACTTTCTGGTTCTCTGACTTCGTCTTATTTCGCATCGATTTATAGCGCGTCAGTTGGCGCATCAGGTGCGGTGTTTGGACTTTTCGGAGCGATGATTGTTGTTGGAAAACGAATCGGAGCAGACATACGATCAATAGTTGTAATCATCGGCTTGAACTTTGTTTTTGGATTTGCACTAGGCGGAGTCGATTGGCGAGCTCACCTAGGTGGCCTCATCGGCGGCTATATAACGTCGCAGATAGTTTTAAATAAGAGATAACTTATCCACAGGGTTTACCCACAATGTGGATCGAATTACAACCGTGTAATTAGTGTGAGGTTAGCGCCAACGAGTGGCTAGTGAAAAGCCAACACCAATGAAGGCAAATCCAAAGATCATGTTCCATGCACCAACACCTGGGACTGGGTAACGAGTCTCTGTCACATAGAAAGTAACGATCCAGGCTAATCCAACTAGAAAAAAACTAACCATTGTTGGGGCCAACCACTTTGGGCTCTCTAAAGGTCCTGTTGGAGTATGAACGGCAACATCCTGTGTGTGGGCGCGGCGCTCTTCAACTTTTTTACGAAGTCTTGATTTTGGCATACACGAAAGATACACCATGCGCGAGAATGTTCCCATGGCCACATCTAAGGAAAGTATCTCTACCGCTACAAAGATTCTGGTCATCGATAACTATGACTCATTTGTATTTAACTTGGTTCAGTATCTGCAACAACTTGGGGCCGATTGTACGGTTGTTCGAAACGATGCCATAGAAGTAGAAGAAGCCGATAATTACGATGGAGTTTTAGTCTCTCCTGGCCCGGGCACGCCAGAGCGAGCAGGCATCTCGATTGAAATGATCAAATACTGCGCCGAAAAATCTATTCCGTTGTTTGGAGTTTGTTTAGGTCATCAAGCTATCGCAGTTGCCTTTGGAGCAACCGTTTCGCGAGCACCTGAGTTACTACATGGAAAAACTTCATCGGTTTTTCACAAACAGCAAGGTGTTTTAAACGATTTACCCTCACCATTTACAGCTACGCGCTACCACTCTCTGTGTGTTGAAAAAGATTCAATCCCAACAGATTTAGAAATAACTGGATCGACAGAGTCTGGATTAATTATGTCGTTACAACACAAATCACTTCCAATTCAAGGAGTGCAGTTCCATCCAGAATCGGTTTTAACAGAACATGGTCACCACATGCTGGCTAACTGGTTAGAGATGTGCGGGGATAAAAATGCACAAAAGAAGGCAGTGGGATTATCTCCAGTAATTAGTTCTAGTAAACCAAGGAGCTAATTTTTTAGACAGTATCTAAATTCAATATTTATTTACTTTGGAGCTGTGTTAATTGCTATCGTGACAGATTTACCAATAGTTTGAGTCACACCTGCATCTGGTGCTTGACGAATCACAGTACCTAAAGACTGATTAGCATCGTAGCCTTCAACTTCATTTACTAAAAAACCGGCTTGGACTAAAAGAGTTCTTGCTTGCGAGGCATCGATTCCAATTAAAGAGGGAACAATAACCTGACCACTTGCAATTTGTAAGACAACACCCGTGCCGGCAGTGATGGTCGAACCTGGCTCTGGAGTCACTTTTAATACTGTTCCTTGTGGTTCGTCAGATGGAACAGCCTCTGTGGCTGTTACTAATAAGCCAACAGAAGTTAAGGCTGTACGCGCATCGATGAGTGACATACCAACTAGATCAATCGGAACAATGGAATCTCCGGGACCATTTGAAATTGTTAACACAACACCAGAACCTTTTTGAACCCTAGTTGTTGCAAGAGGGAATTGGCTTGCAACTCGATCTTTTGGAATTCTGCCATCAGGTGCACGAGTAATTGTTAATACATAATCTTTTAACAATGTTTCAGCTTCAAGTTGGGACAAGCCAACTACGTTTGGAAGTTGAGGCAATCCCGACGGATCAGAAGCCGGGCGGGCTAATAAAAACCCAGCAGAGAGAACAGCTATTGCAGCTACTGCGCCAACAACTCGAATCAGTAGCTTTCGGCGGGAAATTGCTGGCTTTGCAATTTTTGTAGTTACAACTGATCCTGATTTTATTTTATAAAGATCATCTAGCATCAAACCTGCCGATTGATAACGCTCATCTGGATTCTTAGCCAAAGCAACAGCTAACAAAGTATCCACACCTGCAGGTAAATCAGGAATAATTTTACTTGGAGCTATTAAAACTCCAGAAACATGTTGATATGCAATGGCAACAGGGGTTTCGCCAGTAAATGGTGGTTGGCCCGTTAATACTTCATATAACAAACAACCCGTTGAATAAATATCACTTCGCAGGTCTGCAACTTCACCAAGTGCCTGCTCTGGTGAAAGATATTGCGCAGTTCCAACAACATTCCATGTACTTGTTAATGTTGCTCCAAGGTCAGCAAGGGCTCGAGCAATTCCAAAATCCATCACCTTCACATCACCGTGATCTGTAATCATGATATTTGCAGGCTTAATATCACGGTGAACAATTCCACTTTGGTGAGAGTATTCAAGTGCAGCCAAAATTCCCTCGCCAATTTCAATAGCGCGCTTTAAAGGAACACGTTCACCTTTATGAATCAGTTCGCGCAATGTGTGTCCAGTAATTAGCTCCATAACGATATATGGAGCAGGTTCTTCACCAGAGTCGTAGACAGCAACAATTCCTGGATGGTTTAACTTTGCAGCAGCGAATGCTTCTTTTCTAAACCGACCAACAAAAGCTGGATCACGCGCTAAATCACTACGCAACACCTTCACGGCGACTTTTCGAGAAAGCCGAACATCATCGGCAATGTAAACATCAGCCATTCCGCCAGTACCGATCATTTCACCAATTTTGTATCGCTCACCAATTAACTTATTTATCATTAGCGGCCCCAAAAAACTCAGTTTTTCCATCAGTAATATCAGCGATATCTGCGATAACAACACTGACGTTATCGGGGGCACCATTTTCTAAAGTTGCATCAACTAAAAATTTCACAGCCTCATTCTTGTCGGATTTACTCAAACCGATTTTGATTTCCTTTTCAGTCAAAACGCCAGACAAGCCATCAGAACACAGAAGATAGCGATCACCTTTTTTAACATCGTAAATCTGTAGCACAGGAGTAGTTGTACCGTCGCCACGAAGTGCCTGAGTGAGCATGGATCTTTGGGGATGATCAATCGCCTCTTTTGGTGTGATTGCACCTTGATCCAATAGTTCTTGAACGACACTATGGTCGACACTTAATTGTTCAATTGCATTTGAACGTAAACGATAACAACGTGAATCTCCAACATGTAATAAAGCAATCTTTTCATCTCTGATAAGTAACGCAGTCAATGTTGTACCCATTCCACGTTTATCAATATCTTCTTCAGTTATTGCAGCAATTTCATAATCAATGCTGTGCAAGGAGTGCATCAGTAAATCTTCAACTGAGTCTTCATCAATTTCGTGCGCAGTAAGAGTCGGCACCAAAGAATGCAAAACTTTGACTGCGATTTTTGATGCTACTTCTCCCGCAGCATGACCACCCATGCCGTCGGCCACAGCGATTAACTGTGGAGAAAGAAATGCAGAATCTTCATTACCCTGGCGAACTAAACCAAGGGCTGAGCGCGCTGATGATTGAAAATAATTGGCGCTCATAGAACATAAGCCTAACGGTGTAACCTTCAAAGGTGAAGATTTACGCGCACCGTGGATCTTCCCTTAAATTTCCTGAGATGAGTTTGGTGGCATATAAGGCAGCCATCGAAGAGGGCGCAGATGGCTTTGAATGTGATGTTCGATTAACTAAAGATAATCAACTAGTTCTATGGCATGACCCAGATCTCAAACGCTTAACCGGAAACAAAGCCAGAATTGCAGATTCAACATTTAGTGAGATTAAACGAGAACATCCAGGAGTAATCAGATTGGACGAGCTTCTGATTTTGGCGAGAGATTTTAAGAAAGAAATGGCAATAGAAACCAAACATCCTGTGCCGACTGCAAATGCTGTGGAAAAAGCGGTTATGCAGTTGCTCTCACAAGAAAAAGCTTTAGCGCAGATTTACATCATGTCATTTTCTTGGTTAGCAATCGAGAAGATAAGAAAGATAAATCCAGAACAAAAAACAGTGGCGTTACTTAATGATAATTACTCACTGCCAATGCGCAGGTTTACGTCAGCTACAGCTATTGGCCCCAGCATCTCTGCCTTTACCAAGAATGCATCTTTAAAGAAGGATCTACGGCAATTGTTTGTTTGGAGCGTTGATGATGCTAAGGATGTGCTCTTTTGCGCTGACAATGGCGTGGATGTATTGATCACAAACAACCCGTCAAATGCGAGGTCAGTACTCGGGTATCATTAGCAAGTGAGTACATATGCCTATCTCGGTCCTAAAGGGACTTTTACTGAGGCGGCTTTAAAAAAGATCACTTCCTCTAATGATTCACTTATTCCATACGCCAATGTCACTTCGGCCTTAGATGCTGTTCGACTTGGTAAGGCACATTTTGCACTTGTCCCAATTGAAAACTCAATCGAAGGCGTGGTTGCACGCACACTAGATGAGTTAGCAACCGGTGAACCTTTAGTAATTGTCGGCGAAGTTACGTTGCCCGTTTCTTTTGCGCTAATGATTAAGCAAGACACAACTGACATTCGTCGTATCGCAACACACCCGCATGCCGAAGCGCAGTGTCGTATATGGGTCGCAACTAATTACCCAGATGCAGAATTAATCTCAACATCATCAACAGCCGCAGCTGCAGAGGCAATTTCACGAGGTGAGTTTGACGCGGCTATTGCAGCACCAGTGGCGGCAGCCCATTATGGACTTCGAGTGATTGCAGACAATATTGCTGATAACGCAGGTGCCATTACTCGTTTCATTGTGGTTTCAAAGCCAGGAACGGTTCCAAAAAATACCGGTTGGGATAGAACATCAATTGCAGCCTTTATCGGCATGGATCACGCAGGAGCATTGCTAGATATATTGACAGAGTTTGCCAAGCGCGATATCAACCTAACATTTATTCAGTCACGTCCAACTGGTTTAGAACTTGGCCATTACCATTTCATTATTGACGCCGAAGGTCACATTGCTGATGCCCCCGTAAAGGAGGCAATAGAAAGCCTACGGGCCATCTGCGAAGAGATCCGATTCCTAGGTTCGTATCCACGAGAAAAGGTTAAGTAAATGATCGACATCAAGTTTCTACGCGAAAATCCAGATGTAGTTCGTGCATCTCAAAAAGCGCGCGGTGAAGATGTTTCGATTATTGAAAAAGCATTAGCGGCAGATGAAGTTCGTAAATCAGCACTCGATCAATTTGAAACTCTAAGAGCAGAACAAAATCTTTTGTCAAAGTCGGTTGCAGCAGCAAAAGGGGAAGAGAAAGCAGCCCTACTGGAAAGCGCAAAAGCGCTAGCAGCCAAAGTTAAAGATGCCGATGTAAAGCGCACCCAATTTGAAGTTGAAGCCAAAACACTCATCACACAGATCTCAAACGTAATTGATCCTCAAGCACCAGTTGGTAAAGAGGAAGATTTTGTTGTCATTGAAAATGTTGGCAAGCCAAGAGTTTTTGATTTTGAACCCAAAGATCATGTCGAGCTTGGAAAATTGCTAGGCGCAATCGATACAGAGCGAGGTGCCAAAGTGGCAGGATCTCGTTCATACTATTTAACAGGTGTTGGAGCGATGCTTGAATTTGCATTAGTTAACTATGCAATCACTTTAGCCAATAAAGCAGGCTTCACTCCAGTAATACCACCAGTTCTTGTTAATCCAGCAGCAATGGAAGGCACGGGATTTTTAGGGCAAGCGGCAGAAAATGTTTATCACCTTGAAAAAGATGATGTTTATCTAGTTGGCACATCAGAGGTCCCATTAGCTGCGATGCATATGGATGAAATACTTTCTTCAGAGAAACTTCCATTGCGTTATGCCGGCTACTCAACTTGTTTTCGCAGAGAAGCTGGAACATATGGCAAAGATACCCGGGGAATAATTCGCGTCCACCAGTTTGATAAAGTTGAAATGTTTTCTTTTTGTCATCCAGATCAAGCAAAAGAAGAGCACCTACGTTTACTGCAATGGGAGAAGGATTTCCTTAATGCAATGGAGATTCCTTATCGCGTGATAGATGTTGCATCTGGTGATCTTGGATCAAGTGCAAATCGTAAGTTTGATATCGAAGCCTGGATACCAACCCAAGATTCATATAGAGAAGTAACCAGCACCTCAAACTGCACAGAGTTTCAAGCACGTCGATTGAATATACGATTTAAAGAAAATGACGCGACAAAAACAGTTGCGACATTAAACGGCACGCTAGTGGCGATTCCACGAATGATTGTTGCAATTTTAGAAAATCACCAAAATGCTGACGGAACAGTAAATATTCCAGCTGCCTTGCAGCCATTTTTAGGTACAAAACGATTTGAGCTGGTGTGAGCAAAAGACCTAAGTTAATTGCAACAGATCTTGATGGAACAATCGTTTCGCACGAGGGTGTAATAAGCCAAAGAACAATTGATGCATTTACCCGCGCCAAAGAATTAGGAATTCATGTTTTTTTCGTGACTGGCCGTCCTCCTAGATGGATGGGTGAGATCCGGGATGCTTTTGGTTTTGGTGCAGCAATCTGCTGTAACGGCGCGATGTTGTATGACTTAATCAACGATGTGATTCTAGAAGAGTGGATGATTTCTATCGATGATCAAACAGAGATTGTGCAACGCATGCGAACTGCGATGCCTGAAATCTCATTTGCTGTTGAATCTAACGATCACTACCAGAGAGAAATTGGTTACATACCAAAGTGGGACATTGGTTTAGATAATGTAGGGATAGAGCGAATCGAAGATGGAGTTAGGGTCCCAGCCTTAAAGCTACTTGGACGTTGTAGCAATCTTGAATATACATCTGATGAAATGGTAGCAATCGCTCATAAAACCCTTGGAGATTTAGCAACCGTTACACACTCTGCTGCAAATGATTCTTTGATTGAAATCTCTGCGCTCAATGTTTCGAAAGGTGCAACATTAGAGATGATGGCCAAACGCCTTGGATTAACAGCAGATGACTGCGTTAGCTTCGGCGATAATCCAAATGATTTTTCAATGTTGCAATGGACATCACGTTCTTATGCAATTAGTGATGGTCATCCACAGGCCCCTCTTCATGCAAAAGACGTAGCTGAACCTTGTGAACAAGATGGTGTGGCAAAAATAATTGAAGCATTGCTAGATCTACCCGCCTAAAAATCCGTAGAAGTTAAAGAACAAACAAACCTGCTGCCGCCTTCGGGTTAAACAACGCTTGGATTTTTCGCTAGCCCCAAAGTCAGGTAATCTTTCCCACGGAGGGCTCGCATAGCGGCCGAGTGCACCGGTCTTGAAAACCGGCATACGAAAGTATCGTGGGTTCAAATCCCACGCCCTCCGCCATTTTTCTCTTTCACCTGTGGTTAAGGGCTACTAATTGGCCAATCACTGGTTATGTGGGTTAGTTCATAGGTCCCACGCACAAGTACACCTAGCGAAATTTTCCCAGCAAGCGCACAATTACCCAAGGTGATTTAAGGACTAAATCCATAGGCAGTACCAAGGGAGTTGCAGATGTCAGGTGTTTTTTCGCCAACGCGCGCCAAGATTGATAAGCGCACGCTGCGCACAGATAAATGGTGGTTAGAACCGCTTCTAACATTTTCTGTACTGATCTCTTTTGTAATTTATGCAACCTTCCGTGCCTTTGAAAATGACAATTACTTTGTAAAAGACTCACATCTAATCTCACCTTTTTATTCACCATGTTTGTCTGAAGCGTGCGAACCAGGTGCAACAATTCTTGGCTTTACCCCAGTGAGTGCCCAGATTTTCAACTTTGCACTTTCGCCAGCACTTATCATTTTGATCTTCCCATTAGGTTTTAGAATGACCTGTTATTACTACCGTAAGGCCTACTACCGCTCATTTTGGTTATCACCTCCAGCTTGCGGAGTTGCAGAGCCTCATGAGAAGTACACCGGTGAAACCCGCTTCCCATTAATTTTTCAGAACGCTCACCGCTGGTTCTTCTATGCAGGGTTAGTTTTAAACATCATTCTTACGTACGACGCAGTGATCTCCTTTAGAAATGCAGAAGGAGATTGGGGCCACATGAGTGTTGGCTCAATTGTTTTAACATTAAGCGCAACGATGTTGTGGCTCTACTCTCTTTCTTGCCATACATGCCGTCACACAATTGGTGGACGCCTCAAGCACTTCTCAAAACACCCAGTGCGCTACAAACTATGGACAAAAATTTCAGTACTGAATGCAAAGCATCAAAACTTTGCATGGTATTCATTAGCAGCCGTTGCATTCGCCGATATCTATGTTCGCCAAGTTGCAACTGGCGCATGGACTAACTTCTACTTCTTCTAAAGGGAAAATCGACTATGACTCTAGAACGCCATAAATACGATGTCCTTGTAATCGGTGCCGGTGGTGCAGGTTTACGGGCAGCGGTAGAAGCACGCGAAGCTGGTTTGCGAGTAGCAATCATTTGTAAGTCTTTATTTGGTAAAGCCCACACCGTTATGGCCGAAGGTGGAGCCGCAGCATCAATGGGTAACGTCAACGATAAAGACAGTTGGAAAGTGCACTTTCGAGACACCATGCGAGGCGGAAAATTCCTTAGCCATTACCGTATGGCCGAACTTCACGCTAAAGAATCACCAGATCGCATTTGGGAGCTAGAAACCTGGGGCGCGCTTTTTGATCGCACAAAAGAAGGAAAGATCTCACAGCGAAACTTTGGTGGACATGAATATCCACGACTTGCACATGTTGGAGACCGCACTGGCCTAGAACTTATTCGCACCATGCAGCAAAAAATAGTTGCACTTCAGCAAAAAGATGGACGCGACACTGGCGATATGGAAAGTGGAATAAAAGTATTTGCAGAGTTAACTATCACTGACGTATTAAAAGAGAATGGAAAGATTGCTGGCGCATATGGTTACTGGCGCGAAAGTGGTGGAGAGGTATTATTTGAAGCACCTGCAGTTGTTATTGCAACCGGTGGTGTTGGAAAAACTTTTAAAATTACTTCAAACAGCTGGGAAGGAACCGGAGACGGTCATGCATTAGCCCTTAAAGCTGGCGCAAACTTAGTTGACATGGAGTTCTTGCAGTTCCATCCAACAGGAATGGTTTGGCCACCATCTGTTCGCGGAATTCTTGTTACAGAGTCAGTTCGTGGTGAAGGTGGAGTACTTACCAATAACCTTGGTGAGCGCTTTATGTTCAAATATATTCCAGAAGTTTTCAAGGATAAGTATGCAGACAATGAAGCAGAAGCTGATCGTTGGTATGAAGATCAAGACAATAACCGTCGTCCACCGGAGCTATTACCTCGTGATGAAGTTGCTCGCGCAATTAACGCCGAAGTTAAATCTGGTCGCGGAACTGAGCATGGTGGAGTCTTCTTGGACGTATCCAAACGAATTCCAGCAGAGGTAATTAAAAAGCGTCTTCCTTCAATGTGGCATCAGTTCTATGAGCTTGCTGGCGTTGATATCACTAAAGAAGCAATGGAAGTTGGCCCAACTTGTCACTACATCATGGGTGGAGTGGAAGTAGAGCCAGAAAACGCTGCAGCCGTTGGTGTTCCTGGATTATTTGCAGCAGGTGAAGTTGCAGGTGGAATGCATGGATCAAATCGCCTAGGTGGAAACTCACTTTCAGATCTTTTGGTTTTTGGCCGCCGTGCTGGAATGGGTGCAATCGAGTATCTAAAGAACAACGGCGCAAATCCAGTCAGTGATGCAGCGATTGCAAAAGCAAAAGCAAAAATTCAAGCACCATTTGATCGCCAAGGTGGCGAAAACAGTTATTCATTACATGCAGAACTACAAGAAGTCACTCACAACCTTGTGGGAATTATTCGAACAGGATCTGAACTCAAAGATGCAATTGTTAAAATTGCAGAGATCAGAAAGCGCAGCGCAAATGTTGCTGTAGCTGGCGGTCGATTATTTAATCCTGGCTTCCACCTTGCATTTGATTTAGACAATATGTTGTTAGTTGCAGAGGCAACAGCAAAATCTGCGATCACTAGAGAAGAGTCTCGTGGTGGTCACACTCGTGATGACTTCCCGGATATGGATACAAAGTGGCGACAAGTCAATTTGATCTCATCTTTTGATGGAGAAAAAGTAAACATCCGCGAACAAGCTTTACCAACATATCCAAAAGAACTTTTTGACCTCTTTGATATTCATGAGTTGGAGAAATACATGACACCAGAAGAAACTTCGAAAGGCGGGACCAAGTAATGGCACGTAATGTGAAGCTTCGAATCTGGCGTGGAGACTCAAAAGACGGGGGTCTCAAAGATGTAACAGTTGAGGCCAACGAAGGCGAAGTAGTCCTGGATGTAATTCACCGGGTTCAAGCAACACAGATGGGCGACTTAGCTGTTCGTTGGAACTGTAAAGCCGGTAAGTGCGGATCATGTTCTATGGAAATTAATGGAAAGCCACGATTAGCCTGTATGACACAGGTTGCTTCATTTGGTGACGATGAAACGATCACCATCACACCACTTCGCGCATTTCCAGTCATTAAAGATTTAGTGACCGATGTTTCATTTAACTACAAAAAGGCAATGGAAGTTCCTGCATACGAACATCCAAAAAACCTTGCCCCTGGTGAAGCTCGCATGGAACAAATTGACGTTGAGAGATCTCAAGAGTTCCGTAAATGTATTGAGTGCTTCCTTTGCCAAGATGTTTGTCACGTCGTTAGAGATCATGAAGAGAACAAGAAGTCATTTGCTGGACCTCGATTCTTCATTCGAATTGCAGAGTTAGACATGCACCCTCTAGATATGTTAAAGAATCGCAAAAAGACTGCACAAGAAGAACACGGTCTTGGAATGTGTAACATCACCAAATGTTGTACAGAAGTATGTCCAGAACACATCAAAATTACAGACAATGCAATCATTCCTATGAAAGAGCGGGTTGCTGACATCAAGTACGATCCAGTTCGTTGGTTAGGCACCAAAATTCGAAAGCGCGAGGGCCTATAATCTCTATATGAGGTTGTTAATTCGCTGGGCTGCATTAGCTATTTCGTTTTGGGTTGCAACTGCGTTAGTTCCAGGAATTGATGTCACTGGTGGTCCTGGAACCTATCTGTGGGTTGCACTTCTTTTTGGATTACTCAATGCAACTCTAGGATCTTTACTTAAACTACTCACACTTCCTGCGGTGATTCTAACTTTGGGTTTATTTCTCATCATTGTAAATTCAGCTATTCTCATGCTTGTATCACAGTGGAGTGAGAAGTTTGAAGTAAATGGTTTCTGGTCTGCCATCTTTGCTAGCATCATCATTAGTGTTGTAACGAGCGTGCTTTCACAAATTGGTAAGTCTCCAATAAAGCGTTTAAATAGTTAGTTTGCAGTCAGCAAAACACCATGAATTCTTTAGCCCTTGTATCAATTGGTGGCGTAGCAGGAACCTTAACTCGGTTTGCAGTTGGTGAAATCTTTCCTAATGATCGCACAGGCACGCTTGTTGCAAATGTTTTTGGAGTTGGGTTAGCTGCAGTCTTACTTGTTTGGATGGAGCGTCGCGGGATTACACAGTTGCGTCTTCTTTTGCTTCCAGGTTTTTGTGCAGGACTAACCACTTTTTCAGCGGTAACGGCGCAATCATTAGAACCCCGTGAAGGCGGCATAGAGTTTTTATTACAAAATATTTTCTTTTCACTCTTTATAGTCATTTTAATTCTACCTTTTGCACGTAAAGTGATTCCAGGACGTAAATGACGATAACGCTAATAATTCTTGGTGCTGCAGTTGGTGCACCTGCACGGTTTATGATTGATCAGTACATTCGAAAGTACACAACCAAACCGTATGGAATATTCCTCGTTAACATTCTTGGGTCATTTTTGCTCGGACTAACTTTTAGTAGTAGTGAAAAAGTTCAAGATTTACTAGCCATCGGTTTTGCTGGAGCCTTTACAACATGGTCTACATTTATGTTAGATATTTATTTGGCATACGAGTTAAAGCGCTACAAAGAAGCTGCAACAAATCTCATTATTTCTCTTGGATTTGGAATACTTGCTGCGTGGTTAGGTCTTGAACTAGCTTAATTTTTTGTCAGCTTTTGGCCCTACCGAAGAGAAGCCATCCATGCTTCGATTTCATCAGGATGGTGGGGAATATCTTGGCTTAAATTGATGCACCCATCTTCTGTTACAACCACATCGTCTTCTATTCGTATTCCAATCCCTCTGTATTCAGGTGGAAACAGTTCGTCATCGGGCTGGATATAAAGACCGGGTTCCACGGTTAGACACATTCCCACCTGCAAAAGAGTGTCTTTGTATTGATCATCTCTAGCTTGGGCACAGTCATGAACATCCATTCCTAACATATGGCTGACTCCATGCAGCGTCCAGCGTTTATGTAATCCAAATTTAGAATCCATAACTTCCTCAAGACTCAATTTTATTATTCCTAAGTCAATTAATCCTTGTGCCAAAACAGCATGGCTTGCCTGATTAATTGCCAAGAATGGAACACCCGCTTTAACAGCAGCAATTCCTGCTTTTTGAGCTTCATAAACCAGCATGTAAAGAGATCTTTGCGCGGGGGTAAATTTCCCAGTAATTGGCAAAGTTCTTGTGATGTCTGCTGTGTAGTACGAGTCAAGCTCTATACCTGCATCAAGTAGTAATAATTCACCGGGGTTAATCTCTCCATCATTTCTATTCCAATGCAAAATACATGCATGTGATCCTGATGCAGCAATTGTGTTGTAACCACAATCATTTCCTTCAATTCTAGCTCGCCCATGAAATGCTGATTCAATAACTCGTTCACCCCTAAGAGTATTGATGGCTGCTGGTAATACTCTAATTACATCGTTGAAGCCTCGATAAGTTGCATCAACAGCCATTTGCATTTGTGCTATTTCATACTCATCTTTAATAAGACGGGCAGCCGATACAAAATTTATTAACTCTTCAGATCGTGCATGCTCTCTAACTACAGAGTCGACCAATGCGTCATAACCATGTAAAGCCGCTGCTGGTTTACCCTTTAACAATTTAGGTAAATCCTTAACTTCACGAACTTCTATCCCATATCTTTCTGAAGCCTCATCAGTTGTAAACCGACGACCAACCCAGAGCTCACCATTTTTTGCATCCTGATAAAAAGCTTCACTCTCTCTTGTTGAGAGAGGATTAATAAACAAAATTGGTTTATGACCATTTTCATCTGGTTCCATAACAAGGACAGAGTCAGGTTGAGCTTCAGCTCCTTGAACACCTGTGTAGTAAGCAAAAGCAGAATGGGGTCTATAGAGATAATCAGTATCGTTACTGCGTTGTTTGGCAGATCCGCTTGGAATCACCAATCTCGTTCTTGTAAAAGCTGCCGATAATTCAGCACGCCTCATGCGGCAATACTCAACAACTTCATCTTGAATGATTCCAGTAAGTGGAGTTGGTATCCATCCCGACTTCATAAACTCAGCAAAGATTTCTGAAGGGGCTACATCGTGTGCCCGCTGGGGATTGATGTTTTGAGTTATTTCGCTTTCATTCACATGCAGAGAGTACAAGCAGCGGTGAGAACTACCAACGACTTACTTAACCGCACAAAAAATGGTTGGATAGGGGGATGAACCAACCAGATCCAGCCCGAGGTCAAGAAGTTTCAAAGCTAGACCGCGCCCATGTATTTCACTCCTGGTCAGCACAAGGCCTAATTTCTCCACTGCCAGTGCAAACCGGTAAAGGCTCATACTTCTGGGATTTTGATGGGAACAAGTTCTTAGATTTTTCTTCACAACTAGTGTTTACAAACATTGGTTTTCAACACCCCAAAGTTGTCAAAGCTATTCAAGAACAAGCGGAACTATTAACGACCGTGGCCCCGCAACATGCTAATGAGGCCCGTAGTAACGCCGCAAAGTTAATTACTGAGAGAGCCGAATCACATTTAAATAAAGTTTTCTTCACAAATGGTGGAGCAGACGGGGTTGAAAATGCAATCCGTATGGCACGCATTCACACACACCGACATAAAATTTTATCTTTTTATCGTTCGTATCATGGAAATACAACATCAGCGATTTCAGCAACTGGTGATCCAAGGCGTTGGCCAAATGAGTTTGCCTACGGACATGTTCATTTCTTCGGACCCTACCTTTATCGCACAGCGTTTTGGGCGGAGAGCGAAGAGCAAGAGTGCGCTCGCGCACTCAAACACTTAGAGCAAGTAATTGAACTCGAAGGCCCAAATACCATTGCCGCAATTCTGATCGAATCAGTTGTTGGAACAGCCGGGGTTTTAATTCCACCTAAGGGCTATCTCGAAGGGGTTCGCGCTCTATGCGATAAATATGGAATTGTTTGGATCGCCGATGAAGTTATGTGTGGATTTGGAAGAACTGGAAAATGGTTTGCATACCAACACTCAACTGCATCACCAGATTTAATTGTTTTTGCAAAAGGCGTTAACTCAGGTTACGTACCATTAGGTGGCGTAGTTATTTCAGATGCAATTGCTGCCACTTTTGATCAAAAAGTATTTCCCGGTGGCCTTACATACTCAGGTCATCCACTTGCATGTGCCGCAGCTGTCGCAACCCTTAAGGTAATGGCCGATGAAAAAATAGTTGAAGGCGCTGCCGAGATTGGCGAAAAAGTTATCGGCCCAGCACTTGAGGAATTAGCAAAAAAACATAAGGTAATAGGAGAAGTTCGTGGAGTAGGTGTTTTTTGGGCCATGGATTTAGTTAGCGATCGTAAAACACGCGAACCACTTGCCCCTTATGGCGCAAGTAGTCCGGCAATTAATGAATTGGTTGCAGCTACCAAAAAACTAGGTGTTTTCCCATTCACAAACTTCAATCGTATGCACGTTGTTCCCCCTTGTAATGTTTCTAAAGAAGAGGCACTTGAAGGGATAGCTATTTTGGATCAAGCATTTGCAACTATTTCACATCACTACACAGGAGCTGATGCATGAGAATCACACACTTTGTCAATGGAACTTCATGGAATGGGAAAGCAGATAGAACTGGTGAGGTATTTAATCCTGCGACCGGTGAAGTTACAGGTCATGTCGATTTTGCATCTAATGCCGTTGTCGATGAAGTAGTTGCATCTGCCCAAAAAGCATTTGAAGAATGGCGTGCAACATCAATAGCTAAGCGCACTCAAATTCTTTTTGCCTTTCGTGAGATATTAAATGCTCGCAAAGAAGAAGTG
The DNA here is from genome assembly GCA_009702925.1 of Actinomycetota bacterium. GTDB lineage: Bacteria > Actinomycetota > Actinomycetes > Nanopelagicales > Nanopelagicaceae > Planktophila. The sequence continues at coordinate 20,997 of WLHC01000008.1, read as the reverse complement.
GCCGCTTTAATTACTGCCGAACACGGCAAGGTTTTATCGGATGCATTGGGTGAAGTCACTCGCGGACAAGAAGTCGTAGAGTTTGCATGCGGAATTGCACATCTTCTTAAAGGTGGATACACAGAAGGTGCATCAACCGACGTGGATGTTTACTCAATCCGCCAACCACTTGGAGTAGTTGCAATTATCTCCCCATTTAATTTTCCAGCAATGGTTCCGATGTGGTTTTTCCCAATAGCAATTGCTGCAGGAAATTCCGTGATAATCAAACCATCAGAAAAGGATCCGTCGGCAATTAATCTGATTGCACAGATGTGGAAAGATGCAGGATTGCCAGATGGTGTATTTAACGTTGTACACGGAGATAAAGTTGCCGTAGATCGTTTAATTGAGCACTCAGATGTAAAATCCATATCTTTTGTAGGTTCAACACCTATTGCGCGATACATTTATGAAAAAGGCACAGCGCAGGGAAAGCGGATCCAGGCTTTAGGTGGAGCAAAAAATCACATGCTGGTGCTACCAGATGCCGATCTTAATTTGGCTGCAGATGCTGCGGTGAATGCAGGATTTGGTTCAGCAGGTGAGCGATGCATGGCTATTTCTGTATTAGTAGCGGTAGAGCCAATTGCTGATGCACTTATTGAAAAAATTAAAGAGAGAATGTTAAAACTCAATACAGGTGATGGAACTAAAGGAAGTGATATGGGCCCACTTGTAACTCGAGTTCATCGTGACAAAGTCGCATCCTTTGTTGATGCAGGGGTTAGCGAAGGTGCTAAGTTGGTTGTTGATGGCCGTAATCCAAAAGTTAATGGGGCAACTAATGGCTTTTGGCTCGGACCAACTTTATTTGATGAAGTAAGTCCACAGATGAGCATTTATAAGGAAGAAATCTTTGGTCCAGTGTTAAGTGTTGTCAGAGTTAAAACCTATAACGAAGGCATTTCACTAATTAATGCTCACCCTTATGGAAACGGAACGGCAATATTTACCAATGACGGCGGCGCAGCACGTAAGTTCCAAAATGAAATTCAAGTGGGAATGATTGGTGTCAATGTTCCAATCCCTGTACCTACTGCTTATTACTCATTTGGAGGTTGGAAGTCTTCTTTGTTTGGTGACACTCATGCCCACGGTACTGAGGGAGTCCACTTCTTTACACGAGGGAAAGTGGTTACAAGCCGTTGGTTAGATCCAAGCCACGGCGGAATTAACTTGGGTTTCCCTCAAAATAATTAGGATAAACTAACCCTGTACTTGGAGACGTCGCATAGCCCGGTCGAGTGCGCCTCACTGCTAACGAGGTAAGGTGTTAAAGCCTTCAGGAGTTCAAATCTCCTCGTCTCCGCTCAAGAACACTTAGGACCTTTAAGCCGTTGCTTTACCTAAGAATTTTAGGCGATAGCTCTCGGCTAATCCCGCAATCTTCATCGATTAAAGAATCAAATATTCCTAAGCTATTTTGGATTTGAGCAACTCAAGTTGTTGCTTCATTTCAACTGGTAATTTCTTACCTATAGTCTCAAACCATTCGTCAATTAATGGGATCTCTTGCTTCCATTCTTCACGGTTAACTTTTAATGCAGTTTCGAAAACTTCGACACTTGTTTGATTTTCATCTATGTCAAAACTTGCAACGCTTGGTACAAAACCAAGAGGAGTCTCAACTGCTTCTGCTTCACCATTAATTCGCTCTAATGCCCACTTAATAACTCTAAGGTTTTCCCCAAAACCTGGCCATAAAAATCCACCATCTGCGCTTCTTCTAAACCAGTTCACATAAAAAACCTTTGGCATTTTGTCTGCGTTTGAGCCTTGACCCATTTTTAGCCAGTGCGCAATGTAGTCACCTACGTGATAACCGATAAACGGCAACATTGCAAAAGGATCGCGGCGAACAACACCAACAGCACCAGTGGCAGCAGCTGTGGTTTCCGATGACAACGTGGCTCCCATGAATACTCCATGTTCCCAGTCACGTGCCTGCACGATTAATGGAATAGTTGTTTTTCGGCGACCGCCAAAGAAGATTGCAGAGATAGGAACACCCTTAGGGTCTTGCCATTCTGGAGCAATGATTGGGCATTGAGCTGCGGGTGTGCAAAAACGAGAATTAGGATGTGAGGAAAGAGTTTGACTCTCTGTACTCCAATCTTTGCCGTGCCAATCTGTTAAATGTGAAGGTGGTGTTTCAGTAGCACCTTCCCACCAAACGTCTCCATCATCTGTGAGTGCAACGTTTGTGAAAATAGTGTTGCCAACATCTATTGTTTTCATTGCATTTGGATTTGTTGCCCATCCAGTTCCGGGAGCGACTCCAAAAAAACCATACTCAGGATTCATTGCATACAGCTGTCCGTCTTGACCAAAGCGCAGCCAGGCGATGTCATCGCCAAGAGTTTCAGCTTTCCAGCCTGGAAGAACGGGATCCAACATGGCAAGATTTGTTTTGCCACAAGCCGAAGGAAATGCCGCCGCAATGTAGTTCACTCGACCTTTCGGTGAAGTTAGTTTGAGAATAAGCATGTGCTCTGCAAGCCAACCTTCATCGCGTGCAATTACTGATGCAATTCGCAATGAGTAACATTTTTTGCCAAGGAGAGCGTTGCCGCCGTAGCCAGATCCAAATGACCAGATTGTTCTTTCCTCTGGGAAATGAGTTACATATTTGATTTGATTACATGGCCATTTAACATCTTTTTGCCCCGGAGCCAATGGCGCTCCAACCGAATGGAGTGCTTTCACAAAGAATTTATCAGTACCTAACTTTTCAAGAACACTCTTACCCATGCGAGCCATAATGTGCATAGAGACAACAACATAGGCGCTGTCGGTAATTTGAACACCAAACTTAGGTTCATCTGCATCCAATGGACCCATACAAAAGGGAATCACATACATTCGACGGCCAACCATGGAACCTTTATACAACTCACGCATAATGGTTTTCATTTCTTTTGGGTCCATCCAATTATTTGTGGGTCCTGCATCATCTTCTTTTTCGGAGCAAATAAAAGTTCGGTCCTCAACTCGCGCTACATCACTTGGATCAGATACCGCAGAAAAAGAATTTGGTTTTTTCTTTAATCGGACAAGTGTTCCAGCAGTTTCTAATTCTCTTGTTAATCGATCCCACTCTTCTGGAGTGCCGTCACAAAGGTAGATCTCATCAGGTTGAGTTAAGTCAGCCACTTCTTTAATCCAAGCAGCTAATACCGGATGCTTAATGTCTAATTGCACGAATATCCTCCAAGAGAAAGGCAGTATGAGCCTTTCGGCAAAGGTATTACATGGGGTTAATTCAAGCAATGTAATCTTTCTCATACTAAAGTAAACTTACGGAGTTACTACCGAGTAGAAAAAGGTGCAAAGTGGCTCTCTATAGAGTGGCAATTATTGGTGCAGGCCCTGCTGGCTATTTTGCAGCACAAGCACTCAATAACATCTCTGTATCAGAGCGCAGTTTTGCTATTGATATGTTTGAACGTCTACCGACACCTTGGGGACTAGTGCGAAGTGGTGTTGCACCCGATCATCCAAAGATAAAAACTGTCTCAAAAGTATTTGAAAAAATAGCTACAGGAGGAAATTTTCGCCTTTTTGCAAATGTAGAAATCGGAAAAGATCTAACTGTTGAACAGTTACAAGACAGATACGACGCGGTAATTATTGCGACAGGATCCTCATTGGGTAAAAGTTTGGGTATCCCAGGTGAGAATTTACGCGGCTCACTATCGGCGGCTAGTTTTGTCCCTTGGTATAACGCCCACCCTGACTTTACAGACGTTGATGTACCCATGGAATCAGATACTGCAGTAGTAATCGGTGGTGGAAACGTGGCGATGGATGTCGCGCGAATGTTGGCGTTAGAACCAAAAGAGTTAGATCCAACCGATACAGCAGATCATGCAATTGATGCATTTAGAAATAGCAAAATCAGAAAAGTTTATATTGCCATTCGCCGTGGGCCAGAGCACGCAGCCTTTACCTCTCCAGAACTTCGTGATCTTCCAAAATTAGAGCATACAAATGTGATTATCAATGAAGATGAAATCAATGCTGCTATTGCCAGAGTTGGAGATACCGCAGAAAAAGATGTGAAGAGTAACTTGGATGCGATGTTATCTATTGCTCAAAATCAAAAAACTGAACACGATAGGACAATAGAGTTTTTGTTCTCTCATTCACCAAAAGAAATACAGGGAAATAAGGACGTTAAAGACGTTGTCTTTTCAACAGCAAATGGAGAAGTTACAATCGATTGTGGGCTTGTTGTTTCAGCAATTGGCTATAACGCATTAGATATTCCAGGTATTCCATTTGAAAAGGGCAAAGTCGTAAATATTGATGGTCGTGTCAAAGGCAATATGTATGTAGTTGGATGGGCCAAGCGTGGGCCATCAGGGGTGATTGGTACGAACAAATCTGATGCATCGGCGGTCATAGAACTACTAAATCAAGATTTAAGTCAGCCAAAGAACAAGGACGATATTTCAGATTTACTTAAAGGGAAAAAAGTGGTTACACAAAAGGATTGGGAAGCAATCAACGCTGCAGAGATTGCAGCGGGAGAGCCACTATCTAAGCCAAGGCGAAAAGGAATTACCTGGGACGATCTAATGGCACACGCTGAAATTTATTTCTTTTAGATTTTAAATTAAGCGCGCATAATTTGAACAGCGTTGAGCGTAATAATCGCTAAGGCAACAACAATTCCTAATTGTCGCGCTGGTAGTTTTCCAACTAAGCGGGCAGCAATTGGCGCTGCGATCACACCACCAAGAGCTAAACCGCCCACAATTGCCCAATCAATATCTATTCGCCAAATCTGCAATAAAAATCCAAGGGATGCAGATAATGCAACAACAAATTCGGCCGCACTCACAGTTCCAATAACTTTACGTGGCTCGGTAGCAGTCGTAGTGATTAGTGTTGGCGTCACGATTGGACCCCATCCACCACCACCTGATGCATCAACAAAACCGCCAGTAAAGCCAAGATAGGTTAAAAAATTAGGATTAGTAATCTCGACCATATTTACCTGTCCTTGTGATTTAAACACATTGCGGTAAAGAAGAAGAAATCCTAAGAAAAGTAGAAGTGTAGAGATAAATATCTTTGAACTTGATAGGTCAATAAATGATAAAAAGGTTGCTCCCAAAAAGGCTCCAATTCCACCAGGAATTGCCAGCCGCACCAAAATTCTTTTATCAATGTTTTCCGCGTGCCAATGAGAAACACCTGATGCAAGAGTTGTCCCGATTTCTGCAAAGTGCACCGCTGCTGATGCGACAGCTGCTGATGCGCCAAGAGTCACAAGAAGTGTTGAGCTTGTGAGACCAAAGCCCATGCCGAGTGATCCATCAATGAGTTGAGCTGTACTACCTACGAGGGCAAAAATTATCCAGTTCACAGAAGAACCTTAATGATCTTCTCGACAATTTCATCGATTGGTGTTGTTCCATCAACGGTTAGTGTTGGAGATACTGGTGGTTCGTAATCTTGGCCAACTCCCGTGAAGTTAGGGATCTCACCTGCTGCAGATTTCTTATAGAGGCCCTTTGGATCACGAGATCGACATACCTCTACGGGCGTATCGACAAATACTTCAATGAACTCACCATCTTCAAAAATACTCTTTGCCCGCTGGCGATCAACTTCAAACGGACTTACCAGTGCAGAAATTACAACTAACCCAGCATCTACCATCAATTTTGCTACTTCAGAGACTCGTCTAACATTTTCTGCTCTATCAGTTGATGTAAAGCCAAGATCCATATTTAATCCCATGCGCAAATTGTCACCATCTAATACATAAGAATGTACCCCTTGTGCAAAAAGACGCTTCTCAAGGGCGTTAGCAATTGTTGATTTTCCAGAACCAGATAAACCGGTTAGCCAAACAACTTTAGCTTTCTGATTTTTCTGCGCACTTCGCTGTAACTTGTTAACTTCATAATCTTGGTGAGTAACGTTAGAAGAGCGTCGCAGTGCGTGCTTAATCATTCCAGCACCAACAGTTTTTAAAGTTAGCCGGTCTACAAGAATAAAATTACCAAACTCACGATCATCCAAGTAAGGTCGCATTACAATTGGGATATCAGATGCAACCTCAACATCACCAATCTCATTCATTTTGAGAGTCTCTGTTGAAAGGTGCTCGCCTGTATTAACATCGATTTTATGTCGTATCTTTGTGATCATGGCCGGCGTTGTCGTTGGCCCGCTCATCATTAGATAAGAGCGCGAATGTATTAACTCCTCTTCATTGAGCCAGACAACATGAGCTGCAAAACGATCGGCGCCTACTAAATCATCAGCATTTTGAGCAATAACATCGCCGCGAGTTGCATCAACCTCTGGCTCTAAAACCAAAGTGACTGCCTCCTCAGTTTTGGCGAGCTTTATCTCATTTTCAAAAACTACAATCGAAGAAATTGTGGCTTTTTTGTTACTTGGAAAAATTGTTATCTCGTCACCTTGAGAAAATGAACCCCGTCTAACAGTTCCTGATACTCCGCGAAAATTTTCTGCACGAGCAATCATCTGAATTCGCATCATTCCACTTGCTGTTTTATCGATTGGTTTTTCCCAACCTTGAATAGCTTCGAGCAGACTTTGTGATGAGTACCAAGGCATATTTTTGCTTTTGTAAACAACATTGTCGCCGGCTAGAGCGCTCATTGGAATAATGTGTATATCTTTAACATCAAGACGTTCAACTGCGCGGCTTACTTCTTTAGAAATAGAATCAAAGACTTCTTGCTTATAATCGACGGCATCCAACTTATTAATCGCAATAATTATGCGAGAAACACCCATGAGGGAACAGATCGTTAAGTGTCTAAGGGTTTGTGTTCTAACCCCTTTCATTGCATCAACTAAAACTAAGCCGATATCAGCACGGGATGCAGCAACTACCATGTTTCTTGTGTACTGCTCATGACCTGGTGCATCACTAATGATCAATCGCTTTCCATCTAATAGTTTCATAGAACGGTAGGCCACATCGATTGTGATTCCCTGCTCGCGTTCTGCCTCAAGACCATCAGTGAGCAGACTAAAGTCAATCTCACCTGCAGCGATAGTTGATCCACTTCGCCTAACTTTTTTTGCTGCGCCTATGGTGTCATGTGGGACGCTGTCCGTTTCCACCAATAAACGACCGATAAGCGTGCTTTTCCCGTCGTCAACGCTGCCACAAGTTAGAAGTCGAACAATTGCTCCAGACATTAGAAGTAACCTTCCGTCTTTTTCTTTTCCATGGAGTCTTCATTTTCTCCATCTATAAGACGTGTAGCTCTCTCACTAAGCTTCACATTTAATACTTCTTCAACCACCTCTTCGATAGTCGAAGCATTAGATTCAACGGCAGCAGTTAATGGATAACAACCCAGTGTTCGAAAGCGAACACGTTGCATAGTTGGCTTCTCACCATCTAACAATGGATACCTGTCATCATCAACCATAATCAATTGATCTCCGCGTTTAACCACTGGGCGATCTTTGGCAAGATACAAAGAACTTACCTTTATGTTCTCTTGCAATATGTAATGCCAGATGTCAGCCTCGGTCCAGTCATTAATAGGAAAGACTCGCATTGTTTGTTCAGGAGCCAAACGAGTGTTATAGGTGCGCCAAAGTTCCGGGCGCTGTTCTCTTGGATTCCAGCGATGACCAGGATCTCGCACACTAAAAATGCGCTCTTTTGCGCGGCTTTTTTCTTCATCACGCCGGGATCCACCAAGGGCAGCATCAAAGCCGTGCAAATCTAAGGCTTCACGAAGAGCCACGGTATTCATTACTCGGGTGTACTCAGAAATTCCTGCATCAAATGGATTGATGTTATCTCGCACACCAGCTTCATTTATATGAGCAATCAACTGTGATTTAGTTTCCTTAACAATTTCATCTCTAAAGGTAATCATTTCTTTAAACTGCCACGTTGTATCGATATGCAAAAGAGGGAAAGGAATAGGTGCAGGGTAAAAAGCTTTTCTCGCAATATGAAGCATCACGGTAGAGTCTTTGCCGATCGAGTACATAATTACAGGCTTTCGAAAGCTTGCTGCTGTTTCGCGAAAAATCTCAATAGATTCTGCTTCGAGTTCCTTAAGAATCGCTGCTATTTTATTCATGGCTCAATCCTTTTGAATTCAAAGTCCGCATAACTTTTACCGGTGGTAGCAAGGAAGTCATCTTGGACTTTACTAGAACTATCTTGCTTGCGGGTAGTTGGAGCCACAATTAACTCTTCCCAGTCCTTAAATCCATCAAACTGAGCAAATTGTTGCATTTGTCGAACTTTTTCTGGGTTGTGAAGATCCTTAAACTCAAGATCCAGAATCGAACACCCTTGAGCCACTGCAAAACGAAGGGTATCTTCATAAAATTTTGAATAATTCTTAATAAATCGGTCAAACTCAGTTGGATTCAGATCTATTTCTACAGCAGAAGTCGCGGAAGTATGCCAATTACCTGTCGCATTGGCTTTCTTATGCGAGACAAACCTATCAAGGTGATTACGACGCAAGAAAATAATATGTGGTTTGAACTCAGCGATCAAAGAGTGAAGGAGAGGATCCGAAAAATGCTGGGGGAATATCTTGATTACATGAACTCCCGGAAGCTTACTGATTGCTCTTAAAGTACGAGCAGCATCTAGTGAAGTCTTTTCAAAACGCAGGTACTGCCATTTTTTTCGTTGGGCACGAAACTCGGTGAAAAATCGTAATGCAAAAAATGGATAGTAACGATTTATTTTTCCAACTTGAGAATTCCATGCGTTGAATATAAAAAATTCTCCATAGTAGTGAAAACCAACATCTTCGTTTGCAAGCAAGCTACCTAAAGCATGTGTTCCAGAACGCGGGAAAGAGACAACAAAAACTATTTTCGACTTTTTATCTGAGCGCCGATTAAAAAACCGGTAGTAGATGTACTTAGATAGATCTATAACGTCTAAAATCACCCTCTTGATAGCGAAGATCAGCGTTAATTTACTAAGTCTTTTCCTCATCTTTTGCTGATCAGACATTTCTAAATCCTATCAGTGGCTCATTTATTTATTGGTAGTCTTAGCCCATGTCATCGAATCAGCCAAATACTCTGAATCGGTTCACTACATTTTCGCAGGAAATTGCCTTTATAGAGGGCTTGCGCAAAGAACGACGATCAAGAATTAAAAAGTACCCCTCTGTTTCTGTTTTAGTAGCAACTATCCGCCCGGATGATTTAACTTCTTTGCTTTCTCAGTTGTTGCAGCAATCTCTTGCAACATTTGAACTGAGATTAGGGCTACATGCAGTTGAGTTAACAGGGCTTCATAAAAAACAGATCTCTGCTCTTAATCGTCGGAAAGTAAAAGTATTTGTTCAAAAATTCGACGCTGACAACACTTTAGGAACAATTCTATCTTCACTGGCACAGGAAAGTAGTTGTGATTTTATTGCAAAGATGGATGATGACGACTATTACGGCCCAGAGCACCTGAGAGATTTACTAGATGCCGCCTTAGACACGGGAGCTGAAGTTGTTGGACGGGCAATGAACTATATTTATTTGGAACCCTTGAACATAACTGTGCGAAAATTCTCTCGAGGAAGCATGCAAACAGTCGAGCACTACAGTGACTGGATCTGTGGAGGAACAATTCTGGCCAAGCGCACCACGGCTCAAACTGCTGGTTGGTTTGGCAGTGGGAGTTCTGCAGTAGATCATTTTCTTCTAAACGGTGTAACAAGTAATGGCGGAAAGATCTGGCGAACATTTGGGGCTGGGTATATCTACCGTCGTGGTTTTACACCCCATACATATGTAACAAACTACTCAAAATATTTAAATAACATAAATGAAAAAACTGTTGGGCTTTGGTCTCATCAAATCTTTGGAGTTCAGAAATGAAGTTAGGAACCTTCCGCTTTACCAGGCCGCATGGTTTGGTAATCGCACCAAAACCAAGGCTTAGTGTTGGCATTGTTATTGCCTGCAGAGATGGTCAGGAAAAGTTGGATTTAGTACTGGCTTCACTTTCAGCCCAGAGCTATCCCGCAAAATTAACTAATGTTTACATCATTGACGATGGAAGTGCGAAGCCACTTATGCTTCCAAAGATTCGTCCTAAAAATACTAAGTTGGTTACCTATAGAAATAGCGAAGGTAAGTGGGGCAAGACTGCTGCAACCTCTGACATGGTTTCGCAGATAAAAACAGATGTCTTGTGGTTTATTGACGCAGATATGGTTTTTGAACCAGATCACCTTGCCCACCACATGAAATGGCATCATGATGCCGATGACTATGTTGTGCTTGGTTGGAAGCGTTTTGTTAAGGATTGGCACTACACACCGCAAGAATTGGTTCAAGCTCTAACCACAGATGGATTTGAAAACCTGCATAAAGAAAGTTGGGGCAAAGAACTGTGGGAGGCGCGAGTTTCTCTAACTAACGATCTAGAGAAGCCAGGAATTGATGGTTATCGTGCTTTTGTTGGTGCAACTTTTTCTATGAAAAATAAACAGTGGAAAGCTTTAGGTGGTTACAACCGTAATCTCATAACAGGTGAAGATACAGAGCTGGGGTGGCGAGTTTTTGTTAACGGTTTGAGAACAGTGGTCGATCGCCAAGCTCTTTCATGGCATCTTGGATACAGCACAGTGGAAGTACATAAAAATCAGATTCAAAGACATAACGACCCAACCTTTGCACAATACATTCCACAGATGTATCGAATTCGAGAAAAAAGTAAATTTAACTGGTTAGTCCCTACATACCAAGTCATAGTTGACGCGCGTGATACAACGCTTGAACAGATTTTAAATCTGCGAGAAAAACTACTTGCGATCCCAGGATCTACAGCAAGTTTTACTCTTCTTGCACCTTGGACACTTTTGAACCGCCGATACACACCAGTGGGTGATTTGTATACCGATCTTCGTGAGATCAGGAACTGGCTCTCTCAGGATCCACAGTTCACGTTTAAAACAATTCCTACAGATCAACTGATAACAATCGAATGGGTTCTAGAAGAGTTTGAATCCGGGTCTACTCCTTATTATGTTTTTGCAGATGCAAAGACATCAGTAAATCTGAAGGAGCTAACAGAATATTTACTTTCCAGCGAACAAGGGTTAGTAGGTGTTGTTGATAAGAAAGATCAAAGAGCATTAGCAGTTTTTGCCCCAGCCTTAGCTCGTGCTGCAAAATTTGATGGAACATTACATCAAAACATTTCTAACTTATGGGGAACCGAATGGTTAAATGATGATCAATTTGCGAAGGTTCAACGTGGTAAAAACACTCTCATTAGACACTTTTTCAGTTTTTTAAAGCGAGAAGGCAGAAAGATAAATTCACCGCGACAACTATTGATTTTCCTAAAGACACTTTTAAGTCTTATTTCCAGAGAAATTTTCCGTCGAGGTTAAACTCAAGAGATCAAGGACTGACCCTCTTTGTTTTTCTCCCGCGAGCATCGATTCGATTTAGAACTAATCTGAACTAAAAACCACTCGTTCAATCAGGGAAAACCACAAATATGGCCCATCAAGTGGCGTTTGGGGCAAGTAAAAAAAGCGGGTAGTATTAAGATTCACAATTAAATAAGCGTGCGTAGCTCAACGGATAGAGCATCTGACTACGGATCAGAAGGTTAGGGGTTCGAATCCCTTCGCGCGCACAAGTTAAGCTCTCGGTGCCTTTCACACCGGGGGCTTTTCTTCTTTGTATTAGACGCGTAGAGCCTTTGCGAACTCACGGAAGTCTTCAAGCAATAGATTACATTTTCTTATATCCCGCAGGACACTTCGGGTTTGTTCCGGTCACTTGTTTAGTCGTTTTTTTCTTCATGCAAGTTATGCTGTTTGCCGATTGCTCTGCCCTCTTTGTAACAGGTAAACCATCAGGCAATATCGGTTTTCTTTGGGGAGAGACAACTTGTATTGATGTGCCACTTGGGTTTATAAGATAGTAGTCTGAAACTTTTACCCATTTACTTCCATCATACTTAGCGATGTATTGAATTGTATTACCAATATTGCTTCCTGAAGAATAATCGACAGGATGGAATGTTGCACTGGATAGTGATTTTGAATTATCTCTGAGATAAGCAATCAATCCTGCTCGAGTAGGTTGAGGACCAAGTGCTGCTATAGCTTGAGACAGGACATATGCTGAATTAGCACCCTCATACATCTGTTGTGAAACGTAATTAAAAGAAGACTTTGGTGAATCAATTTGAATTTCAAGAGAGAAATCAAGGTTAGGAATAAATTCCTTAAACACCTTGGTGAAAAATTCTATATAAGGATCTTGTAAGTCAGTGTGAAGAGGCATATAGAAATTAGCATACAAATTCTTAGAAAGAGTCGAAGCAACTTGCCATGCCCCTAATGGTGTTGAAATGGAATTACCACGAATGAGCAATGGATAGGCATCAGAAATAACCAGAGATGCTAGTGGGCCCCCACAATGAGTTCTCCACAGACTAAGGACTCCAGCATTGTTTTGAAAGTATGGAATACCCGGACACCCTAAGGAGTTGGGAAAGCTAAATGGTACTGTCCCTAAATTCTTCGTTGAAGCCTGATGAATTGCCTTAAAATCAGTTTTTGTGTCATCACCTGGTAATGAGGCATTGAATGGTGTTGTACTGAAAGATTTTTCCAAGAAATGAAGAAGGACCGCAAACTCCTGTCTATTATTCGGTGCAGCCTGAAAAGTAGTTTTATACTTGCCTGGATCAGAAAATTGAGAGAAAGTCTCAGTGACAGCCAGATTTGGAATATTTCGATCATTTAATTTCAAGTAGCTGGCCATCGCCAAGTGGCCAGAAGTAAATGATGCTGAGTTAAACAGTGCAAATACTTTGTCTCGTGACAATAAGTTATTGGCCTCATTAACGGCGTACTGAGTCAAACCTTTATCATCCCTCAAAATCAAGCGGATTTTTCTACCTTGAATTCCTCCCTTGCTGTTCAAATAATCAAAATATGCTTGTGCACCGGTGAAAAAATCTTGAGGGTAAGACGTTGTCGCCGTATTTTGTCGATTGGTTGCGCCCAAGAGAATCTCTGTTTTTGAGATTCCCACTTCATTTTTTGCGTTGGCTGGAGAAATTACTGGAGATATTAGACAAAAAATTAGAACTAAGCTGAAAAAAATTCGCTTCACTTCTCAACCTTCTTATAACCCGTAGGGCATTTGGGATTCAAATCTCTTACTTTGAGGATTTTCTTGGCCTTTACACAAGTTATCGTCCTAGCATTCTGATTAACAATTGTTTCGGTAACTTCAATTTTTGATCGAATATCTTGTAAATTCTTTTCAATGTAAGTAGAGTTGTTTAGATCTAAAGGATTAATAACTTCTAGCTTTTTTAGATAAACAGTCAGAATCTTCTTTTGACTTGGATATTTCTTTATCAATATTGAAATTTCAGTCTTTAAATTCTGATGAGACTCTACATAATTAATTTGAAATTGCGCCGAAGGTGTGGGCGTTGCCGAAGGTGTGGGCGTTGCCGAAGGTGTGGGCGTTGCCGAAGGTGTGGGCGTTGCCGAAGGTGTGGGCGTTGCCGTTGCCTCTGCTGCTTTCAACCTTTCTAACTCTGCTTTCATTTTTGGAATTTCTATTTGGTAAATAGCTATCTGGTTCTTAAGCCAAAGAATAGAACTATTTACCTTTACCAGATTATCTCTATAGTTAATGTAACCCTTTGGGACTCCTGGGGTGGCATCATTTGACAAAAGTTGATAAATCTCTGCTGGGTCATCACTACCCCATTGATTTCTAGCCGAAATCTTAATTTCAATTAACCGTTTCTCTTCTATCGGTAATTTTGAAATCAAAATAGCTAATGTTTCTTCAAATTCTGGAATCTCACGAACTAGATCTTCAGCAGAATAGGCGGCAGAACTTGAATGCGGTGAGAGTAAGGATAAGAAAATGCTTGCTAAGAGCACAACCGCAGATGCTTTGATAACTCTCAATTCATTTTCCTTTGTGGATGCCGCGTTTAGTAGAGAATATCGCTGTTTGTTTGGGAAATACATGTTTATAGGGAGTACACAACCCCGCAGGCTCAGAAATAGCGCCGATTGTTAATTATAGGACCACTGATAAAGCTTTTTACTAAGTGCGCGAGGGCACGCCAGTCCCATGGAGGCAGAGCTTTTCTTCTTTATATTAGGCGCGTAGAGCCTTTGCGAACTCACGGAAGTCTTCAACCAACAGGTCAATCTCCTCTTGGCCATGTGCCAAAGAAATTAACCACTGCTCATCAAGTCCCGGTGGCGTAATGATTCCGCGGTTAATTGCAAATAACCAATGTGCTTCTGCAATGGAAAAGTCTGTTGCTTTGTAATCACGATAGTTGCGAACTGGCGTTGTTGACCAAGTAACGCATCCCTTTACGCCAAAACCTACAGTGTGAGCCGGCAGTTGATACTCTTCAATAATTGCACCAATGCGATCGAGTGCTTGTTGATTTAATGCTTCAGCAGCTTCAAGTGCGCCATCTGAACAAATGCGGTCAACTGCGCGAACACCTGCCATTGCAAGAGGGTTACCGTTAAACGTACCAAAGTGAGCCATTTTGCCATTAGTGACAAAATCCATGAACTGCTTTTTTCCACCAAAAGCGGCAACTGTCACTCCGCCACCAATGGATTTAGCAAGAGTAATCAGATCTGGCTTAACTCCTAAACGAGTTGAAGCACCATGTGCTCCTGCAGTAAGCCCTGTCTTAACTTCATCAAAAATTAGTACAACTTTGTATTGATCGCAAAGCTCTCGCACGCGCTCCAGATAGCCTGCATCAGGCAGGACGATCGCAATATTTTCTAGAACCGGTTCAACAATAAAGCAAGCAATGTTGTTAGCATTTTTTTCAAACATGCGCTCTAGTGCAGGAATGTTATTAAATGGAACAACATAGATATCACCAGGAACTAAATTCGACTCAATGTATGGTGTTGGTTCTTCAGCGTCTCCTGCATGATTAATTGGAGGCTTTGCAGAGACTACAAATGGATCATAGCTACCGTGGTAGCCACCCTCTACTTTAAGAATTCCCATTTTCTCAGTTGCTGCTCGCGCAACACGGACGGCATACATAGTTGATTCTGTTCCGCTATTTGTGAAGCGAACCTGATCAATTCCAAAGCGAGTACAGATCATCTCTGCAGCCTCAGTTGAAGTCGGTGAAGGGGTCACAAAAAGCATTCCTTCAGATAAAGATTTCTGGATCTCCTCGACCACAACTGGATTGAGGTGGCCTGCAAGCATTGCCCCAAAGCCCATCGAGAGATCCAAGAGCTTACGACCATCGACATCTGTCATATAGGCGCCCTGTGCGCTCACAATTGAAATCGGATACGGATCCCAGTGTTGAAAACTTGATGTCACTCCAAGTGGCAGCGATTTATGAGAACGCGCACTCTCGGTCTGACTCTTACCTGTGTCTTTCGTGAATAGTTGCCATTCTTGCTTGAGTATCTCTTCGACTCGTTTCGGGTCTACTGGAACTGAAGTTGTAGGCATGAATCTAAAAGTTTGGCTGTGATTATTAGTCTGTGTCAGCATTTGTAAAACTTGTACGGCAAAGGTTTCAGCTTTTGAAACTCGTTTGAGAAGTACTCTCCCGGTTCGTTTTTTAGTTCAGTTAACTACCGTCTTTGGTAATTGACCCCAATCATCTCATGCCAATTTTAAAATGCAACCCCTAGACTTAAACCATGCGTAAAGGCGGTGTTTTGATTGGTTTTTTCCTGCTTTTTTCACTTTTAATTGGCGTTTCTCAGGATTCACAAAAAACCTACTTATTAAAGGGTGCGGGTGTTTCTCTGCCGAATAATTCCGAGGATGAATTCCCTATTCCTTTGAGTTGTATGAACAAAATTACCTTTGAAGTTCGTGTAACAAATACAGTAAAGGATTGTGTTGCGACAGAACTCTCTCTTGGTGCTACAGAGATTAAACATGGACTCAATTACCCAACAAAAATTAATTCACAGTTAATGGTTCGATTCGCAGCAGCTAGAGCTGCCGCAGAAAAAGATGGACAAAGAATCTATATTGCATCTGGCTTTCGCACTTTAGAAAGACAGAAGTATCTTTTTGCAACGGCAGTAAAAAAGTATGGCTCAGAGGCAGAAGCTGCGAAATGGGTTGCACCACCATACGTATCTCATCACCCATGGGGCTTAGCAATTGATGTTAACTACCCAGATGAACCGATTGGGGCTGGCTGGTTGGAGATCAATGGGGCCAAATTTGGTTTGTGTCGGGTCTATGAAAACGAATGGTGGCACTTTGAACCTGTGATTGCACCAGGTGGCACGTGCCCCCCACTGCTTGCCGATGCAACCTTGACGAGCCAATTACAACCTGCACCAGTCAAGTAACAGGGCTAGACTCTGGTCAACTGACTTAGGTTGAGCGCAAGCAAACACAGGCAAGCGCAACAGAACCCGGTTGACCCAAAATGAGCCAACAACCAACAATCTGAGTATTGTTGCCCTACGTGCGATTCATAAATGAAGTAACTCACGACCTCACCTATGACGATGTTTTCATGGTGCCAAGCAAATCAGAGCTTTCATCTCGAATGGATGTTGATCTTTCATCCATAGATGCAACCGGCACAACCATTCCATTAGTAGTAGCAAACATGACTGCAATCGCTGGCCGACGCATGGCAGAGACCATGGCCCGTCGCGGTGGTTTAACAGTTATTCCACAAGATATTCCACTGACAGTTGTGGATTCAGTAATTAAATGGGTAAAACAGCGTCATCCATTTTTTGATACGCCAATAACTTTGTCTCCAGAATCAACAGTTGCAGATGCTGTCAGTTTGTTACATAAACGCGCACACGGCGCAGTAGTAATTGTTGAAAACGGTAAGCCAGTTGGAATTATCACAGAGGATGATTGCAAGAGCGTTGATCGCTTTACTCAACTGCACCAAGTTATGAGTAAAGAGCTAACAACGATGTCTGATTCGTTAAACGCGCGAGAAGCCTTTGATTTTTTAACTCATCACCGGCTTAAATTAGCCCCAGCAGTTTCTGCAAATGGTGACCTAGTCGGAATCATGACTCGCTTGGGAGCACTCCGAGGAACTTTGTATTCACCGGCTCTAGATTCGCAGGGCAAACTTCGAATCGCTGCAGCGGTGGGTATTAATGGAGATGTTGCAGCAAAAGCGGCGGCACTTATTGAATCTGGAGCAGATGTTTTAGTTGTAGACACAGCACACGGACACCAAAAGAAAATGTTAGAGGCACTGGCGGCTATTCGATCAATTAATCCTAAAACTCCAATTGTTGCTGGAAATGTTGTTACTGCTCAAGGAGTTCATGATTTAGTAAAAGCTGGCGCAAATATAATTAAAGTCGGAGTCGGCCCTGGTGCTATGTGCACTACGCGAATGCAAACCGGTGTTGGCCGTCCGCAGTTTTCTGCAGTACTTGAATGTGCGACAGAGGCCAAAAAATTGGGCGCACATGTGTGGGCCGATGGCGGCGTACGACATCCACGCGATGTTGCACTAGCACTTGCTGCAGGTGCATCGCAGGTAATGATCGGCTCTTGGTTTGCCGGAACATATGAGTCACCAGGGGATCTGCAAAGTGATGCACAGGGACGTTTATATAAAGAGTCATTTGGAATGGCCTCAGCTCGCGCAGTTGCAGCCCGCACATCATCTGAAGACGCATTTGATCGCGCTCGCAAAGCGTTATTTGAAGAGGGAATTTCAACCTCTCGCATGTTTTTAAATCCTGCACGACCAGGGGTTGAAGATTTACTTGACGAGATAATTGCAGGGGTTCGTTCCTCATTTACATATGCTGGCGCAAGAAACATTAAAGAGTTCGCAGAACTAGCCACTGTCGGGATTCAGTCCACTGCAGGTTTTGCAGAAGGCCGTCCACTGCACTCTTCTTGGGGTCAGTAATAACACCAGTAAAAAACAGTAGAATAGAAACACCATGAAGCTACCAATTGTGTATTACATCAAGCGAACACCAGCAGGGCGAATAGTCTGGCGCGTTGTTATTGGGCTTATTGGTGGCGCAATTACAGTTGCAGGAGCAGTTGCACTGATCGGTCCAGGTCCAGGAATCTTAGTTCTTTTAGCAGGGCTTGGAATATTAGCGACAGAGTTTGCTTGGGCTGGACGCGTTATGTTGTATACAAAAGATATTGCTAATCGCGCCGCTGCGCGCACAGGCATGAAGCCTTGGGTTAAATACTTTATTCTCTCAGGCGGTGCAGTAATTTCGATTATTGCAATTTTCATCATTCACGCTAACTAAGGAGATTCTCTTTCTCCATGGCGCGCAATGTTGTTAACTTAGAAGAGGTCTCAAAAGCTTTTGATATTAAAGAGCTTTTAATATCTGTCTCACTCGGCGTCTCCGAAGGTGATCGAATTGGAATAGTTGGCCGAAATGGCTCTGGTAAAAGCACTCTTATGAAAATAATGGCTGATTTTGAAGCGCCAGATTCAGGGCGAGTAACAAAATCTAACTCCGCGAAAATTGGACTTCTATCGCAAGTTGATTTAGCAAACCCAGAAAGTACTGTTGGAGAAGTTGTACTTGGCGATTCAAAAAAACATGAATGGGCTAGCGATCCAAACATTCGCGAAGTTTTTACGGGATTGTTTGGTAGTTTTGACGATCACATATTTGATCGAAAATTTGGACAACTTTCAGGTGGTGAACGACGCCGTGTAGGCCTTGCAAAGTTGTTAATCAATGAACTTGATTTAATTCTGCTTGATGAACCAACAAACCATCTTGATGTTGAAGGAGTAGCTTGGCTAGCACAGTATTTAAATAAAAAGAAGGCCTTAGCTGTTGTGGTTGTGACGCACGATCGTTGGTTTTTAGATGCAGTGACAGATCGAACGTGGGAAGTTGTTGAAGGTAAAGTTGAAGAGTATGACGGTGGCTACAGTGCATTCGTATTGGCAAAAGCAGAACGTATACGACAGGCATCTGCGATGGATGCTAGAAGAAATAACCTCATTAGAAAAGAACTTGCATGGTTGCGCAGGGGCGCACCAGCACGAACTACAAAACCAAAGTTTCGTGTTGATGCAGCAAATGTGTTAATCGCTGATGAACCAAATCCTAGAGACCAAGGCGAACTACTCAAGTTTGCTCTAAACCGTCTAGGAAATACTGTTTATGAAGCTCATCATTTGCAGGTAAAGCTTGGTGAAAAAGAATTAATCGATGATCTCTATTGGAATGTAGGGCCAGGTGATCGCATAGGAATTGTTGGAGTAAATGGAGCCGGCAAGACGACTTTAATGCGCACACTTACAGGAGAGATCGTTCCTTCAGCAGGAAAGCTAGTTACTGGTGTAACAGTGAAAGCTGCGTTTTTGACCCAACATTTAGATGAGTTAGATCCCACATGGAGAGTCCTAGAGGCAGTTGAAAAAATCGCCAACAGAGTTGAATTAGGTGGCGGACGAGAACTTTCTGCTTCTCAACTATGTGAACGATTGGGTTTTGACCGTGAGTCTCAGTGGACACCAGTTGGGGATCTTTCTGGTGGCGAAAAACGTCGCTTACAGCTGACTCGGTTATTGATGGATAGTCCCAATGTATTACTACTTGATGAACCAACAAATGATTTTGATATTGAAACACTAACCGAACTAGAAGATCTCCTCGATAGTTATGGAGGAGTTCTAATTGTTATCTCACACGATAGGTATTTCCTAGAACGTGTATGCGATCGATTTGTCGGATTATTAGGAGATAAAAAAGTTCGTGATCTGCCTCGTGGAGTCGATGAATACTTAGAACTACGAGCTAAAGCTTTAGATTCTATTCCTCTACTGCAAAAAGAGAAGAAGAGTTCTAATGCTGCAGAGCAGCGACAGTTGAAGAAGGATCTGGTTCGGCTAGATAGACAGCTAGAAAAATGTGCGTCACAAATTAAGGATTTAGAAGCTCAGCAAGATGCAGCAGCATTTGATCCAGAAAAATTGATCACCATAGAATCAGGATTGAGGGATTTAAGGGCAGAAAAATCAAAACTTGAGGAGGAGTGGCTTCACACCACGCTTTCCTTGGAGAACTGAGTTAAAATTTTCTTATGAACAAAATCACTCATGGAATTGAATCCACTCTTTTTCGTTCTCGCTACTTACTTGCACCCCTATATCTAGGTCTGGTTGGAGCGCTAGTACTACTTGCTTATCGCTTTGTAATTGAGTTCTATCATTTAGCTATTCATATCGGTGAAGTGAACGCACAAGAGTTCACCCTTGATCTTCTTGCACTCCTTGATTTAACGTTGCTCGCAAATTTGATATTAATGGTCATATTTGCAGGGTATGAAAACTTCGTATCTCGAATTGATGTTGCAACTGATTCAGAAGATCGTCCATATTGGATGGGGACAATTGATTTCAGTGGTCTAAAAATTAAATTAATTGGTTCACTTGTTGCTATCTCAGTTATTGAACTTCTCAAGGATTTCATTGAGCTCTCTGGGCAGGCCGAAGTTGGCGAAGGCACAATTTGGAGAGTGATAATTCACTTAACATTTGTTGTCTCTGGAGTTTTATTCGCGCTCATGGATTGGATCGCTGATAAACGAAAGTTTGATGGCGCCCGTAAATAATGCGTCTAGATCTTCTGGCCGCAATATCGGGTGCCATGATCTCAATCCAGGCACGTATAAATGGAGAGTTGTCGCATCAATTAAATAATGGCTTACAGGCTGCGTTAGTCTCATTTGGTTCAGGATTACTGATTATCTCGCTCATAACTTTGTTTAACCCTAAATTAAAGACAGGGCTAAGAAATTTACGCGAGGCAGTGAAACAAAAAAAGATCGCTAGGTGGAAGCTTTTTGCTGGCGCCCTAGGTGGATCTTTTGTTGCGATACAAACTCAGACTGTGCCACTCGTGGGTGTTGCGATATTTACTGTTGCCTCAATTGCCGGCCAAACAGTCATGTCTT
>WLHC01000007.1 GCA_009702925.1 Actinomycetota bacterium | reverse complement strand
GTTTGAGCTCTATTACGACCTATAGAAATTACTGCCTAACAAAACCCGCTCCTGTCAAAAGGGCGGGTTTTGTTTTGCCTTAAATCAATGAGTTTTGTGCGCGAATAACTTAAATAAAATTGTACTAATGCCGCCGCTAACAAGTGATGCAACAATTACAGCAAAAATTGCTAATTCCTGGGTTGAACGATCTGCAAAAGCTAAATTCGCAATAAAGATGGCAACTGTAAAACCAATACCAGCAGCGCTTCCGGTAGCAAGAATCTTGAATGTATTAGCACCCTCTGGATACTCGCCAACTCCAATTCTCTTTGCACTCCAACTTGAAACAACAATTCCAAGCGGCTTTCCAATAACTAGACCAAAGAAAATACCCCACGCTATTGGTGAATTAATAGCAGCACTGATCGAACTCTGTGTGATTTGAACACCTGTATTTGCAAAGGCAAAGAGCGGGACGATCAAGAAACTGCTGTACGGATGTAATTTATCCTCAAGCCATTCAATTACTGACACAACATTGTCGTCGGAATCAATTAAATCTGTTCCTTTATGTGGGATGTTAGGTGTCATCATTCCAAGAACCACGCCGGCCAAAGTTGGGTGGATCCCTCCGCGATACATGCAGTACCAGAGCAAGATACCAACAGGTATATACAGCCAAACGTGATTTAGTTGGAACTTCTTCATTACTGCAATCAACACTACTGTCAGCAGAGCACCTGCAATCCAACCCGGAACAATTCCCGTTGAGTAAACAAATGCAATAACTAGAATCGCGCCAATATCATCTATCACCGCTAGAGCTAGCAAAAAAGTTCGAAGTGATGCAAGCGCATTACTTCCAATAATTGCCAGTAGGCCAACAGCTAAAGCAATATCGGTAGCAACTGCCACCCCCCAGCCACCTGGAGCCGTGCCACCTGCAATTAGCAAATAGATCAACGCAGGAACTGCCATACCGCCTAAAGCGGCGATAAATGGCATGACAGCTTTCTTAAAACTAGAGAGATGTCCAGAAGTTAACTCGCGCTTTATCTCAAGACCTACAACAAAGAAAAATAGAGTCATTAAAATGTAATTAATTACCTTGAGCATCGTCAACTTCAGATAAATAGATTCATTGCCCAGTGAGAATTGCAGCTGCAGAAAAGAAAAATACGAACTAGAGGCCGGTGAA
Organism: Actinomycetota bacterium; assembly: GCA_009702925.1. Classification (GTDB taxonomy): domain Bacteria; phylum Actinomycetota; class Actinomycetes; order Nanopelagicales; family Nanopelagicaceae; genus Planktophila. The sequence continues at coordinate 36,532 of WLHC01000007.1, read as the reverse complement.
TTTGCAATAATTAGGCCTAACGCAGATGCACCAAGAATGAGTACTCCACCAGAAGATTCACGGTGAAGAAAATCTCGTAGAGGTCTAATGGAGCGCTTCATGGGACTAAAGTATCACCGCCCGATTGCAAAGCCTGCGCAATTATTACTGTTTTGAACGCTCTTGCGAACTAATCGACTTTCTTGACAGTAAAGCATGTCCTAAAAATCCAATGAGTAATGCAAAGATAACTCCGACATTTGCATATGCCCATGCCCCATCTTTGCCACCAATTAGTGTCATTAAATAACCCTGCCAGACCAACCATGAAGCAAAAGAATTTGTTACAAAACCCCAGCCGATGAAAGTTCCCAAAGCCATTAGAAAGATTGAACCTTTGTTTACAGAACCATAGATGCCATTCTTATCAAACAACGCCTTTTCATCATATGACTTACTTCTTAGAATAACATCGGCAACAAATATCCCCGACCAAACTGCTACCGGAACGCCTAAAGTAATGAGAAAACCTTGGAACGGGTAGAAAAAATTGTTAGCAATCCAAACGATGTAAATGGTGCCAACTAACATAATCACTGAATCAACCAAGGCTGCTTGATGACGTTTGATCGGCACACCGATTGAAACTAACGCTAAACCCGATGAATAAAGATCCAGAATTGCCCCTCCTACTAAACCGAGAATCGCAATAAGAGCAAAAAATATTAAGAACCAGGTTGGAAGAATCGTTGTTAAGGCGCCAATAGGATCATTTGCAATTGCATCACTTAAATCACTATCACTTGCCGAAAGCGCTGTTCCATAAATAACTAAAAGAATTGGCACTACAGATGCTCCGAAAACTGTCCAACCTACAACAGCATTACCAGAGACAGATCGCGGAAGATATCGTGAATAGTCAGCCGCACAGTTGACCCAACCTAAACCGATTCCAGTTACAGCAAAGATTGCAGCCCCTATAAATGCTTGGGATGTGCCATCTTTTATAGAGGTAACTGCATTCCAATTAACGCTGTCCAAGGTCAGGGCGATATACACAGTGGTTAAAGCAACTGTGGTAATTGTAAGAATTTTCTGAATTCTCATAATCATGTTAAATCCGAGGACTCCGCCTAGCATTGTTAATCCGACGGCAATAGCAAATCCCAGGATAAGTGCCAGATTGTTATCAATTCCCGTAAATCTAGAAAAAACCGTTCCAGTTGCCAGAGTTGCAAGAGATACAAGAACTGTCTCCCAGCCAACAAATACTAGGTAAGAGAGAAATCCAGGAACAATGCTTCCCTTAACTCCGAAAGATGCACGAACTAAAACCGTCGTTGGTGCATTTGAGCGTTTTCCTGCAAGTGAACTAAGTCCGACTAAAAAGAATGAACCAATAGTTCCAATGATCGCTGCGGCAGTGGCCTGTCTGAATGAAATACCAAAACCCAAGAAAAATGCCCCATAAGAGAGTGCGAGTAAGGAAACATTTGCACCGGCCCAAGGCCAAAATAAGGAACTTGGCTTTCCTTTTCTTTCGGACTCTTGAATTACATTGGGACCATTTATCTCAAGATCAAAACCTTGCATTACTACTTTTTCTCATCCCTTTTCTCATTGCGCATTTTTATGAAATACCTAACGGCAAAAACAACGAGAAAGACCGCCATCACTATGGCGCCAATACTAAGCTCTGATTGATTGTCAGGTGCTGTAGCAACCGTAGTTGGTTCAATCATTTCTGTTGCTTCAAAACCAGGTGAAGCTTCAAATGTGTAGCTCCCCTCAACAGGATGACCATCTTCTGAAACTATGCGGTACTCCACTGTAAATACTCCCCCTACGCTTTGATCGGATATCTGACTTGAAATTCTAGAACCTTCAATTATTGCTTCTTCTGCGCTAACAACTAAACCAGTTGAATCTGTGACCTTAAGAGTATTGACCACTTCGCCATCAATGAGTTGAAGTTCCCCATCAAATTCAATCCATACCTGTGTTGGAGCAGGCGATGAAGTGGAATCCCTTAAAGGATATGAAGTGACTATCTCGCCGTGGGCAAAACTCGTAGGTGCAGAAAGAATTAGGCACAGGATGGCAAGTAACCCTAGAGAAATTTTACGCATCATTTGATTTCTAGTCTAGGAAAAAATCGAGTAGGAAATCGGTAGTTCCGGGAGTAACCGAGTACTTTTCTAAGTCGGTAATTCCTTCACTTGCTAGTAGTAAATCGTCTACAAAAAAATTGCCCGTGCACTCCTTTGAATCTCTATTCAAAATAATGTGCGCTGCATCTGCAAGGATCTGTGGAGTACGGCCAGCTAAGGCATCAATTCCTGGAATCATCTGAAGAGCTGCTGTATCAATGACAGTCCTTGGCCAAAGGGCATTTACGGCAATCCCGTCGCGCTTGAACTCCTCTGCCATTCCCAAGACGCACATGCTCATTCCATATTTTGCCATCGTGTATGCCACGTGATTTTTAAACCAAATTGGTTTCATAGAAAGTGGAGGTGAGAGATTGAGAATGTGCGGGTTTCTTCCATCCTTTGCTGACTGGCGCAGATGAGGTAGTGCGGCTTGAGACGTAAGAAAAGTTCCTCGAACGTTTACATCAAACATTAAATCAAATCGCTTAGCAGGAGTTTGATCGGTTTTAGTGAGGTTAATTGCACTGGCATTATTTATTACAATATCAATGCCACCAAAAGTATCTGCCGTCTTCTTAATCGCCTCTTCTATTGCTGCCTCATCCCGAATATCGCATTGAAGAGCAAGCGCCTTCCCACCAGCTGCTTCTATCTCTGCAGCTGCAGTAAAAATTGTTCCGGGTAGCTTTGGATTTGGATCTGCCGTTTTAGCAGCAATGGCAATAGATGCACCATCGGATGCAGCGCGCAGGGCCATTGCAAGACCGATTCCCCGTGAACCACCAGTTATAAAGATGCGTTTTCCCGATAGAGACATTACTTACCCTTCTTAGACATGAATTTCATGAATGCTTCCATAGCTTCATCAGATTGAAGCGCCATAGCAAAAATCTCAAACTCGGCTTTCATAACAGCGGCAACGGCGTCATGAGATCTAGCTTTAAGAAGAGCCTTTGTATTTATTATTGCCTGGGGAGGCTGTTCTGCAATTTGTTCGGCAATTTTCATAGCCTGCGCCAAAGGATCATTTTCAATTGAAGTTGCTAAGCCCATCTCCACAGCCGTGGGTGCATCAAAGCTCTCCCCTGTCATGAAAATACGAGCCGCTCTTTGGTATCCAACTAATTGAGGGAAAAGAAAACTCGATCCTGCCTCTGGCACTAATCCCAACGATGCAAATGGCATTGAAAACTTCGCTGTCGGGCTTGCAACAACAACATCACAGTGAAGCAACATGGTTGTACCGACTCCAACTGCATTGCCTTTTACAGCAGCGATCAGTGGTTTTGGAAAATTAAGCAGTGATTCAAGAAACCGAGAAACTTCTGAACTATCACTTGTTGGTGGGTTGTCCATGAAATCTGAGATGTCATTGCCTGCAGTGAAATGTTGACTTTCACTCGTGATGATCACCGCTCGAATCCCGAAGTCACCAGCTGCTTCATTGAGACCTGTTGCTAAGCCGGCATACATTGATCGGGTCAACGCATTCATCTTTTCAGGCCTGTTAAAGCTTAAAACCAGGATGTTGCCCTCTTGCCTGCTCAAGATTTCACTCATTGGCCCATCTTATGGGGTGACACGGGGCAAAAATAGGAACATACTGCCAAGGACGCGGAAAGGCGGCGAATACATTGGTTAGAGACATCACGATTTCAACCAGAGAACTGACCCCATTTGAAAAATTGGTCCTAGAACTTGTCTGTGAAGGAAAATCAAACTCAGTCATCGCCACACAGACTTCCCACAACGAAAAGGTCATTGAAAACACTGTAAGTCGAAGTGCTCAGGTGTATGGAATTAAATCTGATCCCGAAACAAACTTGCGGGTTTTACTTGCCTTGGCATATCGCACTCACTATGGAGACCAAGCCTTCGATAAATTAGATATGCCGTGCGGTCACTTTGAGATAGGACCGGATGGTCAATCGATGTGCAACCGACACGTTGAATGATTTAAACCGTAGACATAGTTTGGATTTCTGATATGTCTACTGCGTAATCTCTGACAGCTATTGAGTGCAAGCACTCTTGAACCTGCATGCGAGTGCTAACCCCACCTAAATTTCAATCTGACAGTTGTTGGTACTAGTAAACATGGCCTGTGTTGATCGCAATGATCAATTTTCTAAAAAAGGCAATGGAGAAGAAAAATGAATCGTAGAACATTTGACAAGATAGTTTCATTCGTCGGACTTGGACTTGCAGTCCTTCTATTCACATTTGCTGGGCTCCTTAACTTTGGAGCATCGTTTGCAAATGAAAGTGTGAAGACTCAGTTAGAGAATCAGAATATTGCATTTCCCGCAGAGGACAGTTTGCCTGCTGCTACAAAGGAACAGCTCACAAAATGGGCCGGTAAAACAGTCAACACTGGAGAAATGGCTCGTGATTACTCAGATCTCTATATCTGGGAACACATGAAAGGCTCATCAATTGCTGTAACAGGAAAGCCTTCAACTTACTCTGAAGTATCAGGAACATATATGGGATTAATACGTGGAGGAAGCACTGATGTTGCAACGATCACAAAATATGCCGACCTTCGTGAAACTCTGTTTATGGGAAACACTTTGCGCGGAATGCTTCTTCAGGCATATGCCTTTGGAACCATGGGAGTAATTGCTGGTTATGCAGCGATCGCTTCTTTCCTAGCAGGCCTTCTCTTCCTGTTACTAGCAATCGCAGGATTCATGCACCTTCGTCGCACTCCTATAGAAGCGACGATTTAACCCTCAACTCTCCGTGAGTGGTTAAAGAAAAAGCCCCCGGGTACTGCCGGGGGCTTTTTCATTCTAGAGAGGAATTTATCAACCAGTGGTGACTGCTCTATTTTTCGTAATTAACGATCTAACTTTCCAGCGATGAAATCTTCCACCTTATTGTGGGCTGCTTCATCAGTGTACTGAGTTGGTGGAGTCTTCATGAAATAGCTAGAAGGTGAGAGCAAAGCTCCCCCAATCTTGCGATCTAGACCAATCTTTGCGCAACGAAGCGCATCGATAATCACACCAGCAGAGTTAGGCGAATCCCATACTTCCAACTTATACTCAAGATTTAGTGGAACGTCACCAAATGCGCGACCTTCAAGGCGAACGTAGGCCCACTTGCGATCATCTAACCAAGGAATGTAGTCAGAAGGTCCGATGTGAACGTTCTTCTCCCCTAGATCGTGATCTAGCTGCGAGGTTACAGAGTTAGTCTTTGAGATTTTTTTAGATTCAAGACGATCACGCTCGAGCATGTTCTTGAAGTCCATATTTCCACCAACATTTAATTGGTAAGTGCGATCAAGGTGAACACCACGATCTTGGAATAACTTGGCCATGATGCGGTGAGTGATAGTCGCACCAACTTGGCTCTTGATGTCATCTCCAACGATTGGAAGTCCTGCATCAGCAAACTTCTTTTCCCAGACTGGATCGGATGCGATAAACACAGGCAATGCGTTCACGAATGCACACCCTGCATCAATTGCGCATTGTGCATAGTACTTAGCAGCAACTTCCGAACCTACAGGTAGGTAGCAGATGAGAACATCGACAGCCTCATCCTTTAGGGCCTTTACGACATCTACAGCTGGTGCTTCTGATTCTTTAATTGTCTCCTTGTAATACTTTCCAAGGCCATCGTTTGTAACTCCGCGAAGAACTGGTACACCAGTCTTGGAAACGTTACTAAATTTTATGGTGTTATTTTCACTTGCCCAGATTGCATCTGCGAGGTCAAGTCCTACCTTCTTTGCATCCACATCAAAGGCTGCAACAAACTTAACACTGGAGATGTGATATCCGCCTACAACTGCATGCATGAGACCTGGGATCTCTTGATCTATTGCAGCATCTTTGTAGTACTCGACACCTTGAACTAATGAGTTAGCGCAGTTTCCAACGCCAACGATTGCAACACGGATGTCGCCTTTACCGGTTGTGATATTCACTCTATTTCCTCTCGGTTTTGATCATGTCTTCCAGCCAAGCAATCTCTCGATCAGCTGATTCCAGAGAGTGACGTCGCCACTCTTCCAGATATTTATCGATACCAACGGGTGACTTCTCGAGTTCACCTCGTAGGATTTCTGCTTTCTCCTTAAGGCGACGATGACGTCCCTCAAGAATTCTTACTCTGTTTTTGGCAGAAGTTGGTCCAAAGAATGCGAAACGAATTTCAAACCCTTCATCTTCCCAAGTTTCAGGAGTAACTGATTCGGTTAATGTTGCAAATTTGCGAGCGCCAAGATCGGTAATCGCGTAAACAATGCGAGATCGGCGTGATGTTGATTCAACGGTTGATTCTGCAATCAGTCCAGCCTCCATCATTCGACGAAGCTGAGGGTAGAGAACAGAAAATGAGAGGGCGCGGAATGGTCCAAAAATTGCGCCCATTCTCTTTCGCAGTTCATAGCCATGTAGTGGGCTCTGTGAGAGCAGACCAAGGAGTGCAAATTCGAGAGACTCAGAACGTGAGCGCATCGTGACCTGCCTTCCTTTGTAATTGGCCTGTGAGTGACCTTTACGAGTTGGGCCCCTGGGCCCTAGAACTACTCCGTTGAATGTATCGAATGGATACATCGATAGGTAATCTAATCGGATATAGCGTTCAAAGGCAACCTGGGCGCGCCCAAGGCAGGAATCTGACCCACCTCGGCTGGCCTGTCAGTGGTTGCATAGAGAATAAAGCCATGAACAAACCCATAAAGCCCGCTCGCGAGAACATCTCTCCCTCTGACCTAACTTTCGGCCTATCCACCTGCAAGAGATGTCTCTGGATAAAGTATTGGTACAAAGTGATTATGCCTGGAGCTTTTCCATTAGTTGGAACGATGGCTGCGCTCCAGGAAGAGCATTTTCAAGGCGCAGATATGCCAACGATCGATCCCTCACTTCGCCCTGGCACAGTCACTAAATGGGGCGAGTGGGTTAAAAGTAAACCGCTGGTAGTAAATGGCGTGGAAACTCGTTGGAGAATTTTGGGCAAATACGATCTTGTCTCAACTAACGATGATGGAACTATCGGTTTAATTGACTGCAAAGTTTCTGACAGTCAAAGAGATACAGGTCAGTTCTATTCGCCTCAACTTGAGGCATACGCCTACTCTCTAGAAAATCCAACCGCTGGTAAAGCTCAATCAGTAGCCTCATTGGGACTGCTCGTCTGGAAGCCAACTCATGCGATCGGAACTTCGGTCGAGGATTATGGTTTTGGTGTGTTTCAAAAATACATCCCCGTGGAGCGGGACCAGGAGAATTTTTTGAAGGTAATTGGTGAGTTCATAACCGTTCTTGAAGGCGAACTTCCGGAGCCCGGCACCGAGTGTGGAACGTGTAACTATCTAGTCGCCCGTAATGCGCTGAATTAAAGTAAAGGGGATTACTCCTCTTCTTCGACCTTGCCAAGCTTTACTTTTTTAGGAGCATAGGTATCTACATACTCTTGCCCAGATAACTGTCCAATAGCCATCATTATTTTATCTGCAACATCTCGCAAGTGTTCTAAATCAGTTGGATCACCATCAAAATACATTGGCTCTCCAAAGCTCATGCCAACTCTTTTTACATTTGGAACCACTTGGCCTGTTGGTTGAATCTTGTCTGTATCAAACATTGCCACTGGAACCACAGGTGCACCTGATTCAATTGCAAGGCGTGCAATTCCAGTACGTGCTTTATACAATCTGCCATCGGGAGATCTTGTTCCCTCTGGATAGATGCCAAGGCATGCGCCATCAGATAAAACTTTAAGTCCGGTAATAAGTGCTGCCTCGCTTCGCCTCCCACCAGAGCGATCTACCGGAACTTGACCTAATGCTATGAAAGTTAATTTCTTCAATAAGCCCTTTGGTCCAGGAGATGTGAAGTACTCACTTTTTGCAAGAAAAGTAACTTTGCGGGGAACGACCATAGGCATAAATATTGAATCGCTAAAAGAAAGATGGTTTGAAGCGATTATCAATGGTCCTTTTGCTGGAACATTTCGAAGGCCACGAACCTTTGGCCGGAAGGCGAGCATGAGGAATGGGGTCAAAAATGCTCGTAAAGCACCGTATGGCAAATTGTTCAGCACGGGGTTAATTTACTGTCTATTGACGGTTATGACACCATCGGAGGGTGAATGAGCATAGAAAAGGCCCTGATGAGTTTGATGAGGAAGATCTCATCCGTTCAGAGTTCGAATCAATTGTTTCGGGCCTGTCCTTAGATGAGTCATCTCCAAATACTTATCTAGATGATTTAGAACGTGCAGAAAAACTAAAGCCACAAAACCTGGATGAAAGTTTTGCTCAACCGAATCCCCCACGTGCCAATCCGATAGATCTATTTCGATCTGCAAAAATTGCAATTAAGCGTTGGTTTAATCGTCCCTACCATGAAGATGATGGCGTGAACCTTTAAATTTTTTAAAGTAAAACTTAAACCAAAGTATGAATTTTTTGTTGCTAACCTCTAGCTAAATCTGCCACTCCAACTAAACCAGCATCATTTCCTAACTCTGCAGCAATCAAAACTGGATATGGATGCTTGCCAGCAAAGGGCGTTGTTCGCTCAAGTGATTCACGAGTTGGTGCAAGTAAAATTTCGCCCGCATCGATTACTCCCCCGCCGATAACAACACATGTTGGATCCAATAAAACAGCAAGTGATGCAATGCCGGCTCCGAGCCAATGCCCGGTTGTGTTAAAAGCTGCAAGTGCAATTGGATCTGCCTCTTGCGCTGCTTGAGTAATGATGTGGCCCGTTAAACCAGCAACTGTTCCATCACCTCTAGATAAAAGATTTCGAGCAACTTCTGGACTTGCATTAATTGCTTCGCGAGCATGTCGCAAAAGAGCGTTGCCAGATGCGTATTGTTCAAAACAACCTCGTGCGCCACATCCACAGATATGACCCTCTGGAACCACACGCATGTGGCCAAACTCTGCAGCAATACCGAATGCACCTCGTTGGAGCTGTCCATCTACAACTATTCCGCCACCGATTCCCGTGCCTACGGTAAGCATCATCATGTGATTTTGATTTCGACCAGCGCCAAACTTTGCTTCTCCCCATGCTGCTGCGTTTGCATCGTTTTCTATTACAACGGGTAAGCCAATCAATGATTTCAATTCGAAATCAAGGTCCACATCGTTCCAATCAGCAATGTTTGGCGTAGCCAACATTGTTTTTCGATCGGAAGAAACAAATCCTGCTGCACTTACTCCCACGCTGGAAATGCTGTGTTTAGCCATCAACTCATTTACTGTGTCTGCAATTGTTTGAGTTAATGCTTTACCACCTTGACGCGGTGTATCTTTTCTGGCCCGGGCCAGCACTGTTCCGTTTTCATCGACAACACCGCCAAGAACTTTGGTTCCACCGACATCGATGCCAATCGATAAGCCCATTAATTTAACCCTCTAGATGTGATTTAAGTTGCGCAAGTGCGGCATCAATAGTCGCCTTCTCAGCTTTCTTTCTCATCATGTCTGGAATAGACATAGATAGCGAGACGCCTAACTCATAAGTAACTTCTGTAGTATCAGCATCAATGCTCTTGAATGTATAGGCGCCATCCATACTGGTCAGTAGGTCTGCTTCATCTAGCGAAAAGATTATTTTTTCTGGCGCTTGGCTCCAGTCGTAATCCAAAGTGACACGATCTTTCATCATCCCTGCATCGATACTCATCTTGATTTTCGTGATGCGTCCTTGATCATCCGTAGAAAGGCTTTCGGCGGATTTGATCTGCGTAGACCAATCCGGATACTTGTCTAGCTCCGTTAGGGTCTGCTGAACATCTGATAGTGATGCTTCGATAAGAACTGTGGATTTGCTGAATTCGCTCATGGGAGAAGGCTACTAGCCTCTTCCCCTTTTCTCATATGTCGCGCTAGCGTTATCCCATGAATGAAATCACTGTCCCAGCACTTGTTCCTGCCTCTACTGCAGGAAATCTCACAAATCTGATCACTGAACGCGCATGGTTTGAACCAGAGCGCGTAACGATGTCCCGACCACTTGGTGAAGGATGGCAGCCAGTTACTGCAAAAGAGGTTGAAGAAGAGATTCGAGCAACCGCTAAGGGATTAATTGCCAGTGGCATTCAGATTGGTGATCGCGTAGCGATCATGGCCCGTACTCGATACGAGTGGACGATTTTGGATTTTGCAACATGGTTTGCAGGTGGTGTGGTTGTTCCAATTTTTGATACCTCTTCGGCCGAACAGATTGATTGGATTCTCAATGACTCTCACTCTGTTGCAATAGTTGTAGAAACCCCCGCAATGCGTGAATTGGTACAGACTGTTTTGCCTTCACATACAAAGAATGTTTGGGCGATGACTGATGATGTACTAGCAGTCTTAAGGGAAGCTGGAAAGAACATTAGCGATGAGGAAGTTGATCGTCGCCGTAGCGCACTTGTTCCAAACACTCTTGCTACTTTGATTTATACATCTGGAACCACCGGTAAACCAAAAGGTGTTCAGTTAACTCACGGAAATTTCCATGCGGAGTGTGGAAACGTTGTACAAGGTGCAAGTGAGCTCTTCTTAAAGCCTGGTGGCTCTACACTTCTTTTCCTTCCAGTAGCTCACGTGTTTGGTCGTATGGTTCAAATTGGATCTATTACCGCTGGACTTCACTTGGCACATTGCAGTGATCCTGTCGGAAGATTGCCGATGGACCTTGCATCATTTAAGCCGACCTTCGTACTTGCTGTCCCTCGTATCTTTGAAAAGATTTATAACGGAGCCGAAGCAAAAGCAGAGGCAGGAGGAAAAGGTAATATCTTTAGAAAAGCCGCCGCAGTTGCGATCGCTTATTCAGAGGCCCTAGATAAGAAATCTGTTTCTCCAATCCTAAAATTAAAGCATGGCCTCTTTGACAAACTGGTTTACAGCAAGATTAGACATGGTATGGGTGGAAAAGTTGAAGCAGCTATCTCCGGTGGAGCACCCCTTGGTGTTCGCCTAGGCCACTTCTATCGCGGTATCGGTGTAACGATTCTTGAGGGCTACGGATTAACAGAGACAACTGCAGGAGCGACCTTGAATTTATATGGCGCACACCGTGTTGGTTCTGTCGGACGACCAATTCCAGGTACATCAATAAAGATTGCAGAAGATGGTGAAGTTCTTATTCGTGGTCCAATTGTTATGGATGGCTACTGGCAAAACGATGCTGCAAATGCAGACGTATTCAACTCCGAGCGTTGGTTCCAGACTGGTGATTTAGGAAAGCTAGATGATGAAGGATTCCTTTACATCGTTGGACGCAAGAAAGAGATCATCGTTACCGCTGGCGGAAAGAATGTTGCCCCTGCTGTTCTTGAAGATCGACTCCGTGCTCATCCATTAGTCAGCCAATGCTTAGTTGTTGGTGATAATCAACCATTCATCGCAGCGTTGGTGACAATTGATCCAGATGCAATTAAGAGCTGGATTGCAAATAATAAGAAGGATGGGGCAACAATTGCGGATTTGGTTAATGATCCAGATCTTGTTTCTGCGATCCAAACCGCAGTTGATGAGGCAAATAAGGCTGTTAGCCGTGCCGAGTCAATCCGAAAGTTCACAATCTTGCCAACCGATTTCACTATCGCGGGCGGGCATTTGACTGCAAAACTATCCGTGAAACGACATGTCGTTGCTAAGGAGTTTGCTAAAGAGATAGAAGCATTATTTGCAACGTGAAAAATGAACTTGTAATTCTTGCACAAGAGTTACATGACGGAATAGCCCAGGACTTAGTTGGCCTGGGCTTTTCCATTGATAACGCTATTTCTCACAGTAAGGATTCGGAAACACGAAAAGAACTGAGAGCAATTAGATTTTCAATCTCAGAACAGATAGAGAAAGTTCGGTTTGAAATTCACCGTCTGAGAAGCCTTTCACCTAATCAAGCCCATTCGACTCCTGATTTCTCTTATCAATTAAATCAAGTCTTTAATGAAATTCTGCGCAATGTGCTCCAACACTCAAAAGCAACATCCCTATCAATCAGTTTTTCAGATAATGGGATAGGTGGTGCCACAGAGAAAGTGGATTCATTTGGTCTCTTGGGTATTAAGGAGAGAGTTCATTTTTTGCGTGGGGAAACCCTTATTGAATCGGATCAGAATGGGACGAAGATTGCCATACACATCCCATTGGACAAAAATGATACGAGTATTAATAGTCGATGACCATGCAATAGTTCGCGAAGGTTTAATCGGAGCATTTACACACGCCAACTTAGAAGTAGTTGGCTCTGCAGTTACGGTAGCTGAAGCAAGAGCTCAAATAGCACATACAAATCCGGATGTAGTTGTTGTTGACCTTAATCTGCCAGATGGATCTGGATTTGAAATTATCCAATGGATTCGATCAATTTCTAAAGAGACAGGGATAGTAATTCTTACCCTTAACTCTGGTCCTGAGTTTGTCGTCGCGGCAATGAAATCTGGCGCAAATAGTTTCGTAGTAAAGACGGCTCCAGTCTCTGAGATAGTTTCGGCAATTGAGCACTGCATCTCCTCACCCCGTAGTTTTTCTGCTCAAGGGTTAGAGGCCCTTGCTCGATCTACAGATCCATTGCTTACTGCTAGAGAGTTTGATGTATTAGTAAAAATCTCTCTTGGTTTAAGTAATCAAGAGATTGCACAGCAACTATTCTTGAGTCAATCGACCATAAAATCTCATATAACTGCAATTTTTAGAAAATTAAATGTCGATAACCGAATCAGCGCAATCAATTACGCCCGTGATCATGGATTACTTCTTAAGTAATTGCTCGAAAGCCTCTGACCAGATTTCCCATCTCCATTTTTCTACGACCCAGTTACGACCATAGACACCCATTTTCTTGGAACTATCAGAGTCCCTCAACAATTCAATAACCGCCTTGGTAATTGCATCATTGTCCACTCCGCTTACTACAACACCGCTTTTGCCTTCATCGACTGCATCCGGTGCACCACCAGAATTACCTGCAATTACAGGAAGCCCGCAAGCACTTGCTTCTAGATAAGAGATTCCTAAGCCTTCAACCTCTAAACCCCAAAAACGTGATCTTGATGGCATAGCAAAAAGATCTCCCGCACATATGTACTCTGGAAGTTGTTCATAGCCAATGCGTCCAACAAAAGTTACATCATCTTTCATCTTTAACTGATTTACTCGTTTAACTAACTGCTGGCGATAGGGTCCCTCTCCAACAATAAGAAGGTGAGCATTAGGAATAGCGTTCAAGATCTCTGGCATCGCTTCAATTAAACGATCTTGACCTTTGCGATGAACTAACCGGGCAACACAGACAATAACTTTTTTCTCAGCAAGTTTTAGTGACGTTCGCAGATCATCTGAGTTTCGAGGTGAGAAATGTTGTGTATCGATACCTGGAGCAATTTTTACCATTGCCAATTTAGCTCTTTGATCCAATGCACGAGAGATCATTTGATGGGTGTACTCACCTAAATAAGTAAGTGAATCAACCCCCCTGCCGATTCTGCGGATGAGTAAATTGAAAGGAAATACTCTTGCCCACCAAACTTCATGTCCATGAGTTAGAGCTACTATTCGAATTACACCAGCACGTTTAATTGAATATGCGAGTAGACCGAGCGGAGCAGCTGCACCAAAGGCAACCGTATTAATGTTTTCAGCTTTAATTAACTTTGAGACTTTGCGGGCTACTTTGGGGGTTGGCAACAAGATTTTCGATGAGTCTCTAATGACTTTTACCCCGAACATTCTTTCCCAGTTCGCATCATATTCCTGGGAGTTTTCCTGCATCGATGTGTAAACAATCGTGCTTGCAAATGCTCTACGTTCAATCAGTCCGATAATAAAGGTTTCTATTCCCCCAGTTCGAGGGCCAAAATCATTAGTGATGAATAGAACCTTTTCGTTATCGCTGGCCATATAGACAAGGCTAACTCTGGAAGACCTGTAAGTTCAACTGGCTCTCATTCGTTTTGAATCCTAACTCTGCCAGAGGAGCCCAGGTTAGGTGATACTTATCCAATGAGTACGGTTGCAACGTTGGTGGTCGGCCAAGATGGCTCCGCAACAAAGAATGCGAGTTCGGCAAACATCACGTCAAAAGCAGATCGTACAATTTTTTTGGACCGTCGACGTGCAGTGGATGTCATCATCATCGGTGGAAACACAGCTCGCAATGAACCTTACAAACGCACCCCTGCACCTCTCATAGTCTGTTCGAGGGGTACAACAAATCCAGTTGCAGAAAATCCAATCGCTCAGTTATGGAATTGCTCGCCCAGTGAAGCAGTTGATAAGGCGCGCAAACTCTTCGGTGAAAGAATTCTCATTGAAGGTGGGCCAAAAATGATTACTGATCTAGTCAATAGTGGAAAGATTGACCAACTTGAATTGAGCCTGACCCAGGTAACTGGTGGTGAAAACATCATTGACTGGCGGCTTCTTTTAACTAAGTTTAAGAATGTAGAAATGAAGCAGATCGATGATACGTATTTCTATTCAGCAGTTAACTAGCAAGTTTTTTACTCAGCTATTAAAATGCTGAAATTAGAGATACACCACTAACTGCCAATGCAATGCCTATGTATTGAACCTTTTGTAGGCGCTCATTTAGCAACTTAAATGCCAATAGGGCTGTTGCAATCGGGTAAAGAGAACCAAACACCATTGCAACTGAAACTAATCCCTTTGTAGTTGCCACTCCGAGCAATAGATTAGCTATGAAATCTGCCGCTCCTATGAAAATCAAAAGTGGGAGATCTTTTCTTCCAAATTTACCTGTGGTTCTGTATTTCAATGCAATGGAAATGGTTACGAAGAAAGTTGCTCCACGCATTGAAACCATCGTAAGTAATGCACTTGATTCAGAACCAACAGCTATGAAAGTTAATGAAAGACCAAATCCTGCAGCTGCCCCTAATGCAAGCAATAGAGGTTTAATTGGCATCCCTTGAGACAACTCTGGTCCACTGGCACAAAACACTCCAATAAGTGCAATAAACACTCCAAGAGAGGCCAAGGTTGAAAGAGCATCACCAGTTGCTAAAGCATAAGCAAGAGGCACAACTGCACTCATCGAACTTATTGGCGCAACAACTCCCATTCGCCCTGTAGATAATCCTTCATACAAACATGCAAGGCCAATGTAACCAGCTAGTCCTGCCAAAATACCTGGGATTAGAAATCCATCAAATCCAAATACTTTTCCCTGCCAATTTCTAGAGATAACAAGAATTAACAATCCAACAAATAATCCAATTACCTGAGAAAAGCCCAACACTGCAAATGGATGGTGCTTTTTACTCATTCGTCCACCGAAGAAATCAGCTGTTCCCCATAATGCACTAGAGAGAAGCGCCAGTAGGGATGCCATAGCCAAAGTCTACCGCCCCGCCTCCCATGAAAACCTATGGGCAATCTTTATCCTTAGAACATGGATGCGAATGGTTTTGAACGATTAATCGACCAGCTTCGCACATTCACACCAAGATCTGAAGTGATGCTTACCGAAGTGCCTGCACCTCAGAAGTTAGCAACATATTCTTTTGCTTTTTCTGCCGATGTTTCAAATGGTTTACTCGGTGAAAAGGAAGATGAAATCGCAAATGGTCGATTTGTTTTGTTACATGAACCAGGTGGTCAAGCAACATGGGACGGCGAATTTCGTTGCGTCACTTTTGTCAGCGCCGATGTCGATCCCATCATGCAAGAGGATCCGCTACTACCTGAAGTTGGCTGGAGTTGGTTCCTTGAATCACTAGATAACAATGGTTGTTCCTATAACAGCCCAAGTGGCACAGTTACTCGAGTAACAAGTGCCTCTTTTGGAAAACTATCCCCACGTAAAAATGAAGCAGAGATTGAAATCCGTGCTTCTTGGACACCAGTTGTTAGTAATCCAAGTTTGTTGATCGATCATATCGATAGTTGGTGCAAGTTAATCTGTGAAGTAGCAGGACTGCCACCCATTCCTGAAGGAGTCTCAGCGATTACATCTAATCGCCGCAACTAAAGATGAGTGAAGAGATTGTTGCGGTTCCATTACTCGCCCCTGCTGGCGGCACACCTGAACCCATTGACACTGACGCAGGCCTACTCAAGGCCATAGAAGAGTTGAGTATTGGTACGGGATCATTTGCTGTAGATGCAGAGCGAGCTTCGGGTTTTAGATATAGCGCTCGAGCTTATTTAATTCAGATAAAGAGAAATGGTGGAGGCCTTCACCTAATTGATCCTATTCCATTTGGAATTAACCACCCATTGATCTTGAAGTTAAATGATTTACTCAATACTGATGAAGTAATCTTGCATGCAAGTACTCAAGATCTTCCATGTCTTCGTGAAATCGGCATTAGCCCTACTCGATTATTTGATACCGAATTGGCCGGAAGAATTGCAGGGCTTCCTCGTGTTGGATTGGGACCACTTTTAGAATCTTTAATGGGTGTTTCTCTAGCAAAAGAACACAGCGCAGCTGATTGGTCGGTACGTCCACTTCCTACAAATTGGCTCACATATGCGGCATTAGATGTTGAACTCTTAGTAGAACTGCGCGATCTTATGTATCAAATGTTATTGGAGAGCAAAAAACTTTCGTGGGCTACGGAAGAATTTGCATCGATTTTGGCAGCTCCTCCGCCTGCACCACGAGTTGATCCATGGCGAAGAACCTCTGGAATGCACAAGATCAAGCGAAGAGATCAATTGGCAATCATTCGTTCTTTATGGATAGCACGCGACAAAATTGCAAGCCAAAGCGATATCGCACAAGGCAAACTCCTCAACGATAATGCGATCGTCGAATTAGCTATCGCAGCACCAACGAATAAAAAAGAGTTTGAAAAAGCTTTGCGACCATTGGGGCTTCGTGCGCGGTGGTTAGAGAACTTACCTTTATGGCTTGAAAGCATCGCATCGGCCGTTGCCCTTACCGAGCAAGATTGGCCACAAATGCGGACAAATGCCGACACCTTGCCTCCGATCAAATTATGGCGCGATAAATTTCCTGAAAAATATGCCCCTCTTTCTCATGCACGAGTGCGTCTAGAGAAAATATCTGAAGAAAACAGTATCCCTGTAGAAAATTTGATTACACCAGAATTAGTTCGTCGAATTTGCTGGAGCCCCCCTGCGGGATCGGCTGAGAATTTGCAGGTAGATGCTGTTAAAACACAGCTTCTAACTCTTGGCGCTCGCTCTTGGCAGGTTAACTTGGTAGGACAGGCGATATCTGAGGCCCTGTTAGAAAAAGAGGCGGTTCCGGCCCCTATAGAAGAGGAAGCACCTGTAAGCACGGAGTGAATTACTCCACCAGCCCTACTTGATTTGGCGTTGTCCAGAAACCTTACTCACGAGTAACATCTTCCCTATATCGCTAACAAGGGAAGTTTCATGACTCGCACCGTTGTCCTCGTTGATGCCGTTCGCACACCTTTTGGAAAGGCCGGCGGAATGTATGCCGGAACTAGAGCAGATGACTTAATGGTTAGAGCAATTCGTGGTTTGCTCGATCGTAATCCTAAAGTTGATCGTTCAACCATTGAAGATGTTGCAATTGCTGCAGCAACACAAACTGGTGATCAAGGAATGAACATTGGTCGAAGCGCCGCTCTACTTTCTGGTTTACCTAACACGGTTCCCGGATATTCAATTGATAGATGGTGTGCTGGAGCGATGACAGCAGTAACAACGATTGCAGGTGCTATTGCAATGGGAACAAATGATCTTGCAATTGCCGGTGGAGTCGAGCACATGGGTAACCATCCAATCGGAGAGGGTCTAGATCCAAATCCTCGATATTTAGCCGAAAGAATTGTTGAACAGGATGCACTTGCTATGGGTGCTACTGCAGAGCGATTGCATGATCGCTTCCCTCAGCTCACAAAACTGCGCGCAGATCAATTTGCACTTAACTCACAAATCAAAACCGCAAAGGCATACAGTGAGGGAAAGATTCAGAGAGATTTAATCCCTATTGCTGCTAGAAATGCTGAACTTGGCTGGGGCGTTGCAACAGTTGATGAACCACCTCGTCCTCAAACGACGATGGAGGGTTTGGCTGGGTTAAAAACTCCGTTTCGACCAGCAGGACGCGTTACACCTGGTAACTCTTCAGGATTAAATGATGGTGCAACGGCAGCTTTGCTTGCTAGCGAAGAGAAGGCTTTAGAACTTGGACTCACAATTAAAGCAAAACTTGTCACCTTTGCATTTGTCGGTGTTGAACCAGAGATCATGGGATACGGACCGGTTCCGGCAACTCTAAAAGCTTTGAAGCAGGCCGGATTAAAAATTGAAGATATCGGTGCATTTGAAGTTAATGAAGCTTTTGCAGTTCAAGTAATTGCATTTTTGGATCATTTTGGAATTGCCGATGATGATCCTCGTGTGAATCCATATGGTGGCGCGATCGCCGTGGGTCACCCACTGGCCTCTTCAGGAGTTCGATTGATGCTCAATCTTGCTCGCACCTTCGAAGAGAAACCAGAAGTTCGATATGGCATTACAACAATGTGTATTGGTTTAGGCATGGGTGGCACCGTCATCTGGGAAAATCCACACTTTAAGGGAACCAAATAATTATGAGCACAAGTATATCTTTGCCAGCAGGAGCACCAGAAGAAGTTGTTACGCATGCACTTGTCCGTGACATTGATTTATCCGCTTTTGGTGGAAAAGGCTCACTGGCGTTAATCACCCTCGATAATTCTTTGGATCACAACAGACCAAATACTTTTGGACCTCAATCACTGAGCGCTTTAGATGCTGCAATTTCTGATGCAATCGCCAGAAAGCCAGAAGCTATTGCAATCACCGGTAAGCCATTTATCTTTGCAGCAGGTGCTGATCTTTCTGCACTTGCCTACTTAAATGATCACAGCCAGGCCATGGCAATTGGAAAACTGGGACATGATGTTTTCCGTAGATTGGGCGAATCAAAGATCCCAACCTTTGCCTTCATTAACGGACTTGCATTAGGTGGTGGTTTGGAAGTTGGCCTTCACTGCCATTATCGGACTCTTTCATCCACTGCATTTATCGGACTTCCTGAAGTCTTTTTGGGATTAGTTCCAGGATGGGGCGGTGCAACGATCCTTCCTAAACTAATTGGACCAGAGCGTGCTGTTCAAGTAATCATGCTTAATGCCCTTAACAACAACACGATGTTGAAATCTAAAGATGCCCTCAAACTAGGTGTTGTAGATGCCGTATTTGATCCTGCAGATTACTTAGAACGTTCCATTGCATTTGCCGTGGGAGTGCTTAACGGAAGTACAAAAATCGATCGCCCTGATTACAGTAGCGATCCAGCTTGGGATACAGCCCTTGCTACTGGTAAAGCAGCAGCCCTTAAAAAATACGGTGGCGCCGAGATCCCATCTCCGACTAAAGCATTAGAACTGATCGCAGCTGCAAGGAAAAGTGATCTAGGAACTGGTTTTGATGCCGAAGACAGAGTATTAGCAGACCTTGTTATGTCTGATCCACTTCGTTCATCTCTTTATGCCTTCAATTTAATTCAGAAAAAGCGCAAAAAGGTTGAAGGAGCACCTAAACCAGCACTAGCACGCAAGGTTGCAAAGGTTGGAGTAGTCGGTGCAGGTTTAATGGCATCCCAACTAGCGTTGCTCCTGCTTAGAAATCTTAAGTGTCCGGTTGTGATGACTGATATTGATCAAGCACGAGCAGATAAAGGTGTTGCTTGGGTGAAGAACGAACTCCAAAAATTAGTTGAGAAAAAACGCATGAGCGCAGAATCGGCTGCTCGCCTTGCTCTTTTGATCTCCGGTTCTGACGATCAAAAAGTTTTTGCCAATTGTGATTTCATTATCGAAGCTATTTTCGAAGAGCTTTCACTAAAGCAAGAGCTGTTTAAAAAGTTAGAGAGCATCGTCTCTCCTGAGTGCGTGCTTGCAACAAACACCTCATCTCTATCTGTTGAAGCAATGACGCAAGGTTTGAAGAACCCAGAGCGAGTTGTTGGATTCCACTTCTTTAACCCTGTTGCTGTCATGCCCTTACTGGAAGTTGCACGCACATCAACTACAGATGATGCGACAACTGCCACAGCTATTGCAGTTGGTAAAGAGTTAAAGAAAACCATGATTATCTGTAAAGATGCTCCTGGCTTTGTTGTTAATCGACTCTTAACCCGTTTTATGGGTGAAGTTACAGACGCAGTAGATGAAGGAACTCCACCTGCTGTGGCAGATGCTGCCATGATGGAGATTGGATTCCCGATGTCTCCTTTCCAGCTTCTAGACCTTGTTGGTCCAGGGGTTGCACTTCATGTGTCAGAGACTTTGCATAAAAATCTTGGGCCTCGATATCGAATTTCACCAACTATGCAGCGCATGGTCAAAGAGGGTGTTCGAAACTTCTATGTAAAAAATGAAGATGGAACTCATGCACCAAATCCAGCGGCCGTAGCTCTTATAGAAAAAGGAAGTTCGCCTTCAACGGCTGAACAAGTACGTGATCGCGCACTCAAGGCGTTAGCCGAAGAAGCTAGATCCATGCTGGATGAGGGGGTTGTATCAACTCCTGCTGAGATTGATTTGTGCATGTTAATGGGAGCTGGATGGCCTATGCATCTGGGTGGAATTCTGCCTTACCTTGACCGTGAAGGAATAAGCGAAGCCGTATCAGGTAAGCGATTCCACGAAAAAGGTGTTGCATCTCTACCTGCTAGCAAATAATCAGGAGATAAAGTTCGGCCACATCCAGGTCTACACTAGATCAAATGACTGAGCTTTATGAAGGTACAACTAAAAACGGTTTAGGTGCTGTCTTTAGCAACTTAAAAAGTTTTCCAAAAGATACTTCTCTTGGCACCCTTGTTTCGGGTTTCTTAGTTGTCCTGGTTGCAGTAACAGGGCCCATAGTCATTCAGCTAACAGCAGCTAAAAATGGTTCATTTACTGATGCTCAAACATCAAATTGGATCTTCATAACTTGGTTTACATCCGGTTTTTTCGGATTATTTCTGAGTTTACGTTTTCGTATGCCGATGATCGGCTCGCCTTCAACTGCATCAATGGTTTTGCTGGTCACAAGTTTGCAAGCACATTCAATCAACGAAGCTGTCGCTTCATACATTATTGTTGCCATTACCTTCATTATTATCGGAGTTACTGGTGCTATGCGCACGATCATGAAGTTTATTCCCCATGAGGTAATCATGGCAATGCTTGCAGGTGTCTTATTCCAATTTGGAGTACAGATCTTTACATCGTTTTCCGCAGAACCTTGGTTAGTGGCAATAATGGTTCTTGTGTTTTTCTTTGCACGAAGAATGCAAGTACGGGCACCTGTTGTTCCTGTTTTTTTGGTGGGAATCGCTCTAACAATTGCACTAGGAAAACTTCAATTTAACGGCGCCGAACTGTTCTGGGTGCATCCTCAATTCATTGCACCCAATTTCACCTGGGCAAGTGCAATTAACCTTGCACTACCTATGGTTTTGGCAACACTCGCCACACAATATGCCCCTGGTTTTGCTGTTTTAAGGTCTGCCAAATATCAACCTCCAGTTAAATACTCCATCTTGACTGGTGGTTTTATTTCACTCATTACCGCACCATTTGGAAATACCGGAGTAAACACTTCCACAATTACTGCAAATATTGCCGTTGGTGAACACGCTGACCCAGATAAAACTACGCGATATACGGCTGGAGTTTTGTGTGGCATTTTTTACATGAGCGCAGCGGTGTTTACCATTCCAATAATTGATCTTTTTAGAATGCTCCCGCCTGCTGTTATTGCAACGATTGCTGGTCTGGCTTTACTACCCGCTTTGGCCAATTCGTTACATGAGTCTGTTTCAGGTGTTGCTGGACGTGAAGTAGCAATGGCAACTTTACTGATAACAATCAGTGGCATTGAGCCTTTAGGTCTTGGCTCTCCCTTTTGGGGCCTTGTAGCAGGAATGCTTTTAAGTGCTATTCCCTTCACATCCCGCAAGAAAAAGAGTTAGTTTTATAAAAGAGAGCGCAGAACAAACTGCATAATTCCACCATGACGGTAGTAATCAGCTTCTCCTGGAGTATCAATTCTAACTTTTGCCGAGAAACTCTTATCTCCGGCAGTTACAGTGAGTTCTTTAGGCACTCCTCCACTGTTAAGAGCAGTAATTCCAGAAATTGAAAAGACTTCAGATCCGGTTAACCCTAAAGAGGCTACAGAGTCCCCGTTTTTGAACTCCAAAGGTAGAACACCCATTCCAATGAGATTAGAACGGTGAATTCTTTCAAAGCTCTCAGCGATTACGACTCGCACACCTAGTAGCGCCGTTCCTTTGGCCGCCCAATCGCGAGATGAACCTGATCCATACTCTTTACCTGCAAGGATCACCAATGGAACGCCTGCATTTTGATATGCCGTTGATGCATCAAAAATAGTTGATTGCTCTCCACCATTGAGGAAATTGCGAGTGAATCCACCTTCGACTCCATCAAGCAAAAGATTCTTTAAACGAATGTTTGCAAAAGTTCCACGGATCATAACTTCATGGTTTCCGCGGCGAGATCCGTATGAGTTGAAGTCAACACGATCAATACCCTTCTCTGTAAGGTAGTGACCGGCGGGTGAATCGGCTTTAATATTTCCTGCCGGAGATATGTGATCAGTTGTTACTGAATCACCCAAAACCGCAAGAACTCTGGCACCTGAAATATCTGTAACCGGAGTGGGTTGCTTAGGCATTCCATCAAAATAAGGAGCTTTTCGTACGTAGGTTGAGTTCAAGTCCCACTCAAATATCTTTCCTTTTGGTGTCGAAAGAGATTTCCATCGATGGTCGCCCTCAAAAACAGTTGCGTAATCTTTTTTAAACATCTCTGAAGAAATTGAAGTATCAATAACGTCTTGAATTTCTTTGGGTGATGGCCAAATATCTTTCAAATAGACATCTTTTCCATCGGTCCCTTTTCCTAAAGAGTCCTTTTCAAAATCATGATCCATAGTTCCAGCAATTGCATACGCTACAACTAAAGGTGGAGATGCTAGGTAATTCATTTTCACTTCTGGGCTGATGCGACCTTCAAAGTTTCGGTTGCCCGAAAGTACGGCCGTTACGGCTAAATCACCCTCATGAATTGCCTTACCGACCTCGACTGGAAGTGGGCCGGAGTTCCCAATACAAGTTACACACCCGTAACCGACTAAGTGAAAACCTAGTGCTTGCATATATTTCGTTAAATCTGCGCGATCATAGTAATCGGTTACTACTTTGGAACCTGGAGCAAGAGTTGTTTTAACCCAAGGTTTGGACTTTAGCCCTTTTTCAACTGCCTTCTTTGCAAGCAAAGCAGCACCGATCATGACCGAAGGATTAGAAGTATTCGTACAAGATGTAATCGATGCGATAACTACATCGCCGTTTTTAACGCGAGTTGATCCTGCTTTTACCTCACCCTTAATTGTTTTATCTGTTAAATATGATGGCAGTATCTTTTCGAATGCAACTTTGGAATCACTAAGAGTAATTCGATCTTGTGGTCTTTTTGGTCCAGAAATTGATGGAACAACAGTTGAAAGATCTAATTCAACTACTTGTGAGAAGCGCGGCTCAACTGAAGGGTCATGCCACATTCCCTGCTTCTTTGCATACTCTTGAACAATTGCAACTTGTTCGTCACTGCGGCCTGTCAGACGAAGATATCGAAGAGTTTCCTCATCTATAGGAAAGATTGCACATGTTGATCCGTACTCAGGACTCATGTTTCCAATTGTCGTGCGGTTTGCCATAGGAACAGATGCAACACCAGTGCCAAAGAATTCAACGAATTTACCGACTACTCCGACTTTGCGTAAGATCTCTGTAATTGTTAACGCCATGTCTGTTGCAGTTGTTCCTAGCGGAAGTTGTCCGGTTAACTTGAAACCGACTACTCGCGGGATGAGCATTGAAACAGGTTGTCCCAATAGTGCTGCTTCGGCCTCAATTCCCCCGACTCCCCAGCCCAAAACTCCCAGTCCATTGACCATAGTTGTATGTGAATCGGTTCCTACTACAGTGTCTGGATATGCGCGAGATACACCTTTTACGTCTTGCACCATAACTACTCTAGCCAGATATTCAATATTTACTTGGTGGACAATACCTGTCCCAGGTGGAACAACTTTGAATTCATCAAAAGCACTTTGTCCCCATCGCAAAAACCTATAGCGTTCTTGGTTTCGCTCGTATTCAATATCTGTGTTTTGTTCAAAAGAATCTTTGGTACCAAATTTATCTGCAATAACTGAGTGATCGATTACTAGTTCAGCCGGTGCGAGAGGATTGACTTTAGAAGGATCACCGCCTAATTCAACGATTGCTTCACGCATAGTCGCCAGGTCAACAACGCAAGGTACTCCAGTAAAATCCTGCATCACCACACGTGCCGGAGTAAATTGGATCTCAGTATCGGGCTCAGAGGAAGGATCCCAATTAGCTAAGGCTTTGATATGTTCTTGCGTAATATTCTTGCCATCTTCTGTACGAAGAAGGTTTTCAAGGAGCACCTTTAAGCTAAAGGGTAGGTTAGCCGCCCCATCGATGGCCGAGATA
Organism: Actinomycetota bacterium; assembly: GCA_009702925.1. Lineage (GTDB taxonomy): Bacteria > Actinomycetota > Actinomycetes > Nanopelagicales > Nanopelagicaceae > Planktophila. The sequence continues at coordinate 11,886 of WLHC01000007.1, read as the reverse complement.
TCAAAAATCTCAAAACTCTTACCGGCAACTTCTATGCTTTTCTTTGCGTTGAAAGAGTTTTTACTCACCCGTGCACCCCTCATATCCAATGGTTTCGAGGCTCAAGATACATCAGTTTGAGCGTACAGAGCAACACATTCAATGTGATGAGTCATGGGAAAGAGATCAAAAGCACGAATATCGACCAATGTAAAACTGTGATCTGCAAGGTAAGCCGAATCTCGCGCAAGCGCAGCGGGATCACAGGCAACATAGATTACTGCCCGTGGATTCAGTCGTGCAATTTGGGTAACTACTTCTTTTCCAGCTCCATCTCTTGGAGGATCCAAAACAATTACGTCGGCATTTGATATTCGGGGTAAATGTTTAGCAACATCTCCGCTGACAATTTCTATATTTGAATGTGAAACAAAATTTCTTGCAGCATCACTTGTCGCGCTCTTGCTGCCTTCAATTAAAACAATGTGCCCGCTTTCCCCTACGTGATCGATTATCGCGGCGGAAAATAGGCCCACGCCTCCATATAGATCTAGAACATGCTCCCCTTGTTTGAAGTTGCCAAAATCTAGGACCGCCCTGGTTAATATCTCAGGTGCAAATTTGTGACTCTGCCAAAAAGATTCTTGGCTAACTTCTAGAACCTTATTGAGTACTTTTTCATGGAGAACAGCTGGACCTTGTGTAACTCGGGCCTTCTCTTTGCCATGTGCACTTGCCAATGCAATAGTCCTCTCCCCCGTGTTGGAGGCGTTGACTTCAACACGATTATCAGCTTTCAAAGTCTTTTGAGACAGTTCAGTGATGCCCATTTCATCCACGCAAATTAAACAATCCTTTACAGGGCTAACATCATGTGATCGAGATTTATAGAAACCTAAACGTCCATGATTATCTGTCGTAGCTATTGCTCGTGTTCGCCATTTTGTACTTTCACTGACCTTTTCTACTTCGACCACAACATCCATTTTTGCTATTCGAGCAAATTGTTCAGTAATAACCTGAGACTTCAAGGTGCGTTGATACTCCTCAGAGATATGTTGAAAATCGCATCCCCCGCAACCATCTGAATGAGAAAATTTGCACGGAGAAATTACTCGAAATTTAGATTGAACTTGAACTGACACAACATCTGCACGATTAAAACTTTTTCCTATACTTGTGAGTTTGACTGTGCACACTTCCCCAGGAATGGCATGACGCACAAAAATTACAGCTCCTTTATGGCGGGCAATAAAGTGACCCCCATGGGCAACTTTTTCAATTGTGACCTCGATATGGTCCCCAATTTTTAGGTCGGAACTATGCTCTAATGCCATGGATGTAAGCCTATGGGTGTAAGTTGTACCTTGTGCACGTAGTGATTATGGGTTGCGGTCGAGTTGGATCGTCATTAGCCACCGAATTAGAGGCTGCTGGTCATACTGTTGCAATAATCGACCAGGTTCGTGAGGCCTTTCGTCGCCTAGGGCCAGATTTTAAAGGTCGCACAGTCACAGGGGTCGGATTTGATCGAGACAATTTAATTGAAGCAGGGATTCAAGATGCCGATGCATTCGCTGCAGTAAGCAATGGTGACAACTCTAATATTTTGGCAGCCAGAGTTGCCCGAGAAACATATGGCATTCAAAATGTAGTCGCGCGAATTTACGATCCCGGCAGAGCCGAAATTTATCAACGCCTTGGAATTCCGACGGTTGCAACTGTGCTGTGGACAACCGATCAAATTCTCCGCCGTTTAACGCCCGAAGGTTCACGATCTGAATGGCGCGATGCCACAGGAACTCTTCAACTCTATGAAGTGAACCCAAATAATGATTGGTACGGCCGACCTATTTTGCTGATGGATGAATTAACACCGGCGCGAATTGCATTTATTACTCGATTGGGTGAAGCGATAATTCCTAACTCACACACGGTTTTGCAGCAAGGCGATCTAGTTCACGTAATGGTTACTGATGCTGATTTAGAGCGCACCCTGAAGATTCTCTCCCAGACTCCAGAGGATCAGCGCTCATGAGAATTGCGATCGTGGGTGCAGGAAACGTAGGTCGAGCAATAGCTCGCGAACTTTTAGATAATGGTCATCAAGTTTTACTTATTGAGAAGGATCCAAAAGCTTTAAAGATTGAAAGTGTTCCTGAAGCAGAATGGCTTATGGCAGATGCGTGTGAAATCACTTCATTAGATGCCGCCCACCTTGATAACTGTCAGGTTTTAGTGGCAGCAACAGGTGATGACAAGGCAAATCTAGTAACTTCTTTACTTGGAAAGACTGAGTACGGGGTTCCCAGGGTCGTTGCAAGAATTAATCACCCAAAAAATGAATGGTTGTTTGATACATCTTGGGGTGTTGATGTTGCCGTGTCCACTCCAAGAATTATTTCAGCCCTTGTTGAAGAGGCTGTAACAGTAGGAGATGTCGTCCGACTCTTCTCATTTAGAAAAGGTCAGGCAAATCTTGTAGAACTGACACTGCCAGATGGTTCAGCTTGTATTGGAAAAACAGTAGATGAGATAGAGCTACCAGAAAATGCCGCACTTGCTGCAATTGTTCGTGATGGCCAAGTCATTTCGGCAAAGGCTCACGATGTGTTTATTGCCGGAGATGAACTACTTTTTGTGGCATCAGCAGAAGCTGAAATCCATATTAAAGCCTGCTTTATATCTTAAATTAAAGGTTTCGTTTCTTTTTCAACTGGCGGTTCAGATTTAATGATTAACCAAGAACCATATGCTGCGGCAAAAAATAATGGATAGCCCATCGCTAGGTTTACAGTACCTAGCAAATTCACATTGCCACTCTTATAGATTGGGTACTGGACTGCAATTCGCGAAAAGAACATAACTACCCACAACCAACTAGCCTTGATGTACATCTTCTTGCGCCGTGGATTATTTCTCCATGTGAAGTTTTCCCCTAGTAATGGACCAAGTACTAGCCCCAAAATGGGCCAACCAACTAAGTTTGCAATGAGATAAACAGTTCCATAGCCCAAATTTGTCAGTAGCTTTGGAATGTAAAAATCAGAAGCATTTCCGCTTCGATTCGCAAAATAAGCACAGATCAAAACTCCTATAACACCTGAAATGGAGTGCTGAATTGTGTCTTTGCGCGCCAATCGCCAAATTGCAAGAATAATTGATAAAGATAGTGAGGCCCAAATGGCTCCGCGTAGATCTTGATTTAAGTTAAAGACAACTAAAAAAACAACTGCAGGTAACCCAGAATCAATTAAACCTTTTTTTCCACCTAAGGCATTAATTACCTTATCGCGATCTTGTCCGTGTTGGTTCATGTGCGCCCCGTAGAACCAAAACCACCGGCGCCTCTGTCAGAACCTGGAAGTTGTTTTACCTCAGTGAAAACTGCTCGTTCAACCTTTTGAATAACGAGTTGAGCTATACGATCACCTTTTTTGAACTCAACAGATTCATTGGGATCATGATTAATTAAGATGCAAGCAAGTTCACCGCGATAACCTGCATCAACCGTGCCTGGGGCATTGACCATTGTTACACCATGTTTGATTGCAAGCCCCGAACGTGGATGCACCAATGCAACGTATCCATCTGGAAGTGCAATTGAAATGCCGGTAGGTACAAGAGCGCGCTCTCCTGGCTTTAAAACTACATCTATGCGAGTTGAGATATCGGCCCCAGCATCACCTGGCTTTGAATAGACAGGCATTGGAACGCTCGGATCAAGGCGCGTAATGAGAACTTCTACACCCTTCATATCAAGGATTAATCTCGAAATTTGGGTCAACAAAAGTTAATAGCTCAGGAGTTTTAGCTAACTCTTCAAAATAACCATCTGGTGCATTGTTAATGAAGTGCTCCATTGGAACAACAATAAAGAGAGCCGATGCTCGAACAGCAATTTCGCCATCTGGGGAATTCAATCGCCCTACTGCTGACGTATAAACTTTTCGACCGTGTTGTCCTGTTATCTCTGCGGCAATATGCAATGTAGTTCCGATTGGAACTGGAATCAAAAAATCTGTTTCAAGCCGACCCGTTACTGCCGGGGAGCGAATCAACCACATCAATTTACCCAAAGCTTCATCAAAGGCTAATGAAAGCAAACCACCGTGAGCTAAACCTGGTGCTCCTTGGTGATTTTCTGTAACTGTAAAGGTTGCTGTGATGTTGGCGCCATCGCCAGAGTATGCAACTAAATGTAGGCCTGTCGGATGTAGGTGCCCACATCCAAAACAATGCCCAAAGTGCGAGGGGATTTTTGTTCCCGCTGGTGGTGCAAGAGGGTGTCGATCCGGAATTATGGAACCTTCAGGTGGAACCGTGCTAGCTACTCTTGCCATGGATAAAGATTACCGCCTCATTATCCGATACGGTAACTCCCATGCGATACCGAGAAGTGATACGTGCGCCACTATGGCTCTTGGCCATCATTTACTTCTTTTTTCTCTCACTAGTTATCTCTATTTGGGCAGCGCTAGGAAATAATTCTGCGATTGTCACTCTTGTAGTACTTTCTCTGACTTTGATAAACATCTACTTTAAAAGTGGGCTATCTATAGAAGTTGATGAGAATGAGCTTCGTGTTGGGCGAGCACATTTGCCCCGAGAATATTTCGGAAATGTTACGGCTTTAGACAATCAACAAGTTAGAAGAGTTCGCACCCGCGATGCTGATCCGGCCGCCTATTTAGCAATTAGATTCTGGTCGCCTCGGGCAGTACAGGTTTTTGTAAACGATGCGAGAGATAAAACGCCATACTGGTTGATATCAACTTCCCAACCCGAGAAACTTCTTTTGGCTCTTAAGGGCTAAAGAGTTAATTGCACTCTTTACAGATGGCTTTGGCGCCTTCACCTTTTGCTAATTGAGAAATGTGGTGAACTAAGAAACAACGAGAACAAGTAAACTCATTGACTTGTTTTGGCACCACTCGAACTGCTAACTCTTCTCCTGAAAGATCAGCACCAGGTAGCTCCAGATTCTCTGCTGCCTCTGCTTCATCAACATCGATCTGGCCAGATTGAGCATCGACGCGTTTTGCCTTTAACTCTTCAAGAGACTCCTCATGAAGTTCCTCATCGGTTTTTCTGGGTGTGTCGTAATCAGTTGCCATTGCTCTCACCACCTTTTCAATCCTAGGTCTAAATACGGATAACTCTCTGCGGGCGCATCATGGCGTATTTAACATCATCTATTTGCTACAACACGCCAAAAGCTCACGTTATTCCTCAGTTCGACCTGAATTTTCGATTCTCTGAGCCAGAGTTGCGTCCACACGAGCGTGAATAGCCGTGCCCTCAGCAACGTACTCCTCTGTGTAAATCTCACCCGTCTCATGGATTGCGTGTACTAAATCTCCCCTGTCATATGGAATCACTACGGAAACCTCAACCGAAGGACGAGGCAGTGAGTTCTCAATTGCATGTAGTAAGCCCTCAACACCAAAGCCGGTACGAACTGAAAAAGCATAACTATGAGGTTCTTTGCGCAAAATCTCCATGACAATGTTTGGGTCAGCTATATCAACTTTATTAATTGCAATGATCTCGGGTATGTCTTTACCGCCGATCTCATCAATTACTAAACGAACGGCTTTAATCTGTTCAAATGGATTTGGGTGTGAACCATCTACTACATGAACAATTAAATCTGACTGAGAAACCTCTTCTAACGTTGATTTAAATGCGTCAATAAGTTGGTGGGGCAAATGACGAACAAAGCCAACCGTGTCACTTAATGTATAGATGCGACCATCACTTGTCTGCGTCTTTCGAACCGTGGGATCTAAAGTTGCAAAAAGGGCGTTCTCTACCAATACCCCTGCTCCTGTAAGTTTATTGAGCAAGGAAGATTTGCCTGCATTTGTGTACCCTGCAATAGCAACCGAAGGAATGTTATTTCGACGGCGCTCTTGTCTTTTTGTATCACGGGCCGTTTTCATCTCTGCGATTTCGCCGCGAAGTTTTGCCATCTTGTCACGAATTCTGCGACGATCTGTTTCAATTTTTGTTTCACCCGGGCCGCGGCCTCCAATACCGGCGCCGCCAGCTGCGCGACCACCAACTTGTCGTGAAAGTGAATCACCCCAACCACGAAGCCTTGGAAGAAGGTAGGCAATTTGTGCCAACTCAACTTGGGCTTTACCTTCTTTACTTTTTGCGTGCTGGGCAAAAATATCTAGAATCAATGCAGTTCGATCAACAACTTTGACCTTCAATTTGTCTTCTAGCTGTCGCAATTGCGAAGGAGATAACTCTCCATCACAAACAACCGTATCGGCTCCTGTTGAAACAACAACGTTCTTAAGTTCTATAACTTTTCCAGATCCGATATAGGTTGCCGGATCTGGTTTGTCTCGGCGCTGAATCAATCCTTCAAGTACCTCTGATCCAGCAGTTTCAGCTAAAGCCTTTAACTCAGCCAGTGAATTTTCTGCATCAGCGATGCTTCCCTCTGTCCATACTCCAACAAGTACAACTCTTTCTAGTTGTAACTGTCGATACTCAGCATCAGAAATATCTTGAAGTTCGGTTGAAAAACCTTTAACTCGGCGCAATGCATTTCGTTCGGATAGCTCTTGGGAAGCGTCGATCGTTTCATCTTCTTGCGCAGCATCAAACTCTGCAGCTACTCGGGCACTTTCTTGGAGAAGTTTTTCAAACTCATCATCAGATTTGCTACCTACATCCACATTTAGCCCAGTCTCTGTCTTCTTATTAAAACCTTTACTCAATGAGAAACCTAGAAATATCTACATCTTTGACTAAGACAGCCGGTCCGATCAAAGTGGCATTCGAGTGGCCGTCGATTGAGACTTCTAAGCGGCCACCGGGAGGATTGATGATCCAGGTTGCAGGTAACTTTCTCTTCGAATGAATTGTTGCCGCTAGAGCTACTGCGCATGTTCCTGTTCCACATGATTGCGTTTCTCCCGAGCCTCTTTCATATACTCGCATTGAAATCTCATTTTCACCGATGATTTGTACGAACTCAACATTTACTCCCTCAGGGTAAGAGTCTTTGGGACGAACTACAGGGGCTTCAAATAACTCACCCACTTGATTGATATCTTCTACAAATACAACAGCATGTGGATTTCCGATGCTAATGTTATAACCGTTCCAAATCTGTCCATTGGCCGACGCAGTAATGCTTTCTCCTTCGTCACTTAGTTGTCCCATGTTCACGGAAATATCATCTTTTAGCGGTACGCGAAGATGCTTCACTCCGTCTCGAGTATCGATTGCAAAAATTCCTTCACTTTGATGTCCACGTTCGACTAAATAACGCGCCATTACTCGTATTCCGTTTCCGCACATTTCCGCCAGAGAACCATCTGCATTGCGGTAATCCATAAACCATTTTTCATTTCTTTTAATGATTCGAATGAGACCATCGGCCCCTATTCCATTGGTGCGATCACAGATTGCGGCAGTCTGGGCAGTTGTTATCGAATGCTCATCCAATGGATCAAAGACCAGGACAAAGTCGTTGTGTGTTCCATGTCCATATGTTGCAATCATGTCTAAGAGTTTAACGAACTAAGAATGCGTTCGATTCGATTTTGTATAGGTGAGATCCAATTTATACGCTCATCTCGTGAAAACCAGGTCTCTTGTCGGCGTGCGTATTGGCGAGTAGCACGCTTAGTTTCATCAATGGCATCTTCTTCGGAGATCTTTCCCTCTTTGAAGGCGATCACCTGTGAATATCCCAAAGCTTTTTGAGCAGTCGTTCCTCGAGTAATTCCCGATTCAATCAATCCCTCTACTTCGGTAACTAAACCAGCCTCCCACATTCGCTCAACGCGTGAAGAGATCACTTCGCTTAGAATTTCGCGATCCATCACCAGTCCAAACTGGAGAGCATTTGGATACTTCGTGCTTTCCTTACGTGGAAGATTTGCAGTAAATGGTTGACCTGTAATCTCTATAACTTCTAGGGCTCGAATAACTCTACGTGAATTAGCTCGATCTATCGCTAATGCTGCGGCAGGATCTAATTTTTCTAATCTTTCAAATAATGGGCCGATTCCTTTAGTTGCATACTCAAGTTCTAGCGCTGTTCGAACTAGAGGATCTGTATCTGGAAAATTCAGGTCGTCTAGAATTGCTTTTATATACAGTCCGGTCCCACCAACAATAATTGCCCTTTTACCTCGAGAGTGAATCTCAGAGATTTTTTCACGAGCTTTTTCCTGATACCAAGCAACATTTGCATCTTCTGTAACATCTAGAAGGTCCATTAAATGATGCGGTATTCCTTGTCTTTGTTCAACGGTTATTTTTGCCGTACCAATATCCATACCTTTGTATAGCTGCATGGAATCTGCATTAATTACTTCACCATCGATTTCCTTAGCCAGAGAAACTGCAAGATCGCTCTTTCCTGTTGCTGTTGCACCGCAAATGACAATCACATTCATTTTTTAACCGATGGAATACCAAGCATTGTTGCTTTAGGGCCTTTTGTTTCAATCCGTGCCTCGTGAGCTTGCGCCCCTCTTGTCTGGCGAACTGAAAGGGGTGTTCCAATTAAATAATGTGCCGAGGCCTCTGTGATTTTCACAGTTACTTCATCGCCAGGGCGCGCCGGAGAAGTATTATCAAAATGAACAAGGCGGAAATCTTCACTTCGCCCAGTCAGACGAGATTGCACTTCATCTCTGCGACCTTCATAGTCTCCGACCAGAACTTTATGGATAGATCCAATACTTTCTTGATTCACTGACAAAGAGATCTGTTGTTGATGATTATGAAGACGTGTATATCTTTCGCCCACTATCTCTTCGCTAACCTGATTAAGCATTGTTGCAGCAGGAGTGCCTGGCCGTTTTGAGTACTGATAGGTGTAGGCGGCGGCGAATCTAGCTTGAGTGCAAAGATCTAATGTTTGTTGAAAATCCTCTTCGCTCTCACCAGGAAATCCAACAATAATGTCAGTGGTAATCATCGCGTGAGGGATTGCTGTTCTTACGCGATCTAAAATTCCAAGGTATCTATCACTTCGGTAAGAGCGTCTCATCTGTTGCAGAACTCGATCTGAGCCCGACTGAAGGGGCATATGTAAGTGCGGCATTACATTAGGAGTTTGAGCCATTGCCTCGATTACATCATCTGTGAAATCTCGTGGATGCGGTGACATAAAGCGAACACGCTCTAGGCCCTCAATCTCTCCGCAAGAACGTAAAAGATTTGCAAATGCACCGCGATCTGAAAAATCTACTCCGTAGGCATTTACATTTTGCCCAAGAAGGGTAATTTCAATGACCCCTTGATCGACCAGTGCCTTTACCTCATTGAGAATATCTTCTGAATTTCTATCTTTTTCAATACCGCGAAGAGTTGGAACAATACAAAAAGTGCAGGTGTTATTGCACCCAACAGAGACTGACACCCAAGAAGAAAATGCGGAAAGTCGACGTGCAGGCAAAGTTGAGGGGAAATGCTCTAGCGCTTCAAGAATTTCTATCTGCGACTCTTCTTCAATCCGAGCGCGCTCCAAAAGCACTGGCAGAGAACCAACATTGTGCGTGCCAAAAACTACATCTACATAGGGCGCCTTCTTAATGATCGTAGCTTGATCTTTTTGAGCAAGACATCCACCAACAGCGATCTGCATCTGCGGATTGGCTTTTTTTATGGGAGCTAGAAAACTCAAGTTTCCGTAAAGTTTGTTGTCTGCGTTCTCACGCACAGCGCATGTATTAAAAACAACTAAATCGGCCTGTTCACCTTCGATTACTGGAACGTAACCTGCCTCATCTAGCAAGCCTGCAATTCGCTCTGAATCATGGACGTTCATCTGACATCCGTAGGTTTCAACCAAGTAGGAACGGGTCATGGCAGCCTAATTTCTAATTCTCTGCTCATATTGCCTACTCTACTTGATCTCAATATCTTCATCGTTGTTGGTAGTTAACGATTCTTTTTTGCGCGCTCTGCCGCCTGCTCTGCACGCCATTTTTCAATTTCTTTATGATTTCCACTCAGCAAAACTTCTGGCACTTGTAAGTCACGCCATTGCGCTGGTTTAGTGAAATTTGGATATTCAAGGTAACCCTCATCGTTATGGGATTCCTGTTCAAGTGATTGAGGATTTCCAAGTACTCCAGGAATTAATCTGGTAATTGCCTCGATCATCACTAACGCCGCAACTTCTCCACCACCTAATACGTAGTCGCCGATGGATACTTCGTGAACTCGATAGTTATTTTCTTCATAGTGCATGCGAACGCGATCATCAATACCTTCATATCGCCCGCATGCAAAAACAAGGTGTGACACTTGAGAAAACTTTGCAGCCATCGACTGATCAAAACGCTTTCCTGCTGGTGTAAGAATAATCAGATCAGAATCTTGATTCATTAATGGATCTAAAGCCTGCCCCCAAATTTCGGGCAGCATCACCATTCCGGCGCCGCCTCCGTAAGGTGTGTCATCTACAGCGTGGTGATTATCAATAGCTTTTGATCTCAAGTCATGGACATTGATATCTAGAATTCCTTGATCTTGAGCTTTCCCAAGCAAAGAGAGTTGAAGTGGAGCTAAGTACTCCGGAAAGATCGTGACCACATCAATTTTCATTTATTCTCGCTCCATCAGAGCCGGCGGGATTACAGTTATCGTCTTATTCTTTATATCAACTACGGGAACAAGTTGATGAACAAAAGGAACTAATTGTTCACCTTTTTCAGTTTTTATCGCCAATAAGTCCTGTCCAGGAAGATTGATCACACCGGTAACTTCACCAAAAACTTCGCCGCTTTCAAGGATTACTTGGCAGCCAATAAGCTGAAGGACGTGATACTCATCGGAGACTTCTCTTGTTTCGTTGATATCTACTTCTGCATACAAAAGTGTATTTCGAAGTTTTTCAATCGCATTGCGATCATCAAATCCGGAAAAGCCGAGCAACAGAATTCCATTGTGAACCCGGCCAGAGATTATTGTGAGATCTCCATGGGTATCTGTTGACACTTGATTGCCTATAGCAAAACGGCGATCGGGTTCATCAGTGCGAACCTCAATCGTTGCTTCGCCAAGAATTCCGTGAGCACGACCGATTCGCCCCACGAGAAGGCGCATTGTTATCTGGTTTCGTCGGTCTCGATGAGATCGACGCGCACTGTACGACCTGCGAGCGCACTTACAACGGTGCGAAGCGCCTTTGCAGTACGACCATTTCGGCCAATAACTTTTCCAATGTCCTCAGGATTAACGTGTACTTCTAACGTTGTTCCACGACGATGATTGACTTCTTTGACTACAACGTCATCGGGATTATCGACAATTCCCTTTACTAGGTGCTCTAAAGCTTCATCCATCATTGTTATTCAGAGGCCACTTCTGATGAAACCTCTGCAACTACATCTGGAGTTGCCTCTGGCGTTACTTCAGCAATCGCCTCTGGCGTTGCATCAACAACTGCCTCAGGAACCACGTCTGCAACTGGTTCAACTGCTGGAGCTTCAGCGACAGGATTAGCTTTAGCTGCAAGCTTGTCCTGAGCTTTTTTCTTCATTGTTGTTGCACCCTCTGCAGGTTCATCAGCTGCGGCCTTCATTGCAGCTTCATATGCAACACTCTTAGCTGGCTTAACAGCAGCTACACGAAGAGTGCCTTCACTACCTGGAAGCCCCTTAAATTTTTGCCAATCACCAGTTACCTTGAGTAGAGCTGCAACTGCCTCTGATGGCTGTGCGCCAACTCCGAGCCAGTACTGAGCGCGCTCAGAATTAATCTCGATTAGTGATGGTTCTTGTCCTGGTACGTAGCGACCAATCTCCTCAATTGAAAGACCATTACGTGCCTTGCGTGAGTCTGTAACCACAACACGGAAAAATGGTGTGCGGATCTTGCCCATGCGCATTAAACGAATTTTTGTAGCCAAGAAAGTTGTAC
>WLHC01000006.1 GCA_009702925.1 Actinomycetota bacterium | reverse complement strand
GAATTAAGCCACTATTGGCATTGACTTATGGCACGCTGTTGAGTTCTCAAGGTACGGATGCGCACTGGTCCCCAGGATTCCTCCTAGTTTTCAGGGCAGACCACCAAACTTAGTGCACGCACGCAGACGCGGTCAAACCGGCCTAAATGAGCTACTGAATCTGGCTAATGCTCCATGAATTGAGCATTTACGCCTACTGTCCGGCCTAAATCGTCCGTTCCCAGCAAGGAGCGTAACTATACCCACGTGGGTGAGGGGGGTCAAATCGTCATGGTGAGGCGAGTCCCCCAAGAATCTCTGTTCGCAACAGATCGGATGGCTACCCCTATGCAAGGAATTTCTTTAAAAACGGTAAATTATCCACGCCCGCTAGCGTTTTTTAGATTGACCCAAAAATTCTGTAATTGATAAAACAGCCTTCAGGAAGATCAGGTGTGGATTAGACCAATTCGATGGCCGCTAAGTCCCTTTTTCCTTTTCGCAAAACTGCATATTTCCCGCATAAAAAGTCGTTTTTTGAGGGTCTGAAATCTTCTCCGGAGATTTTTTCATTATTGAGATATGCACCACCCTCTTTAACGATGCGGCGCGCTGCAGATTTGGATTCGACGATTCCCGTAGCAGCGATCAAATCTACCCATGTTGGTATTTCTTCAAGAGAAGAAACTTTCGTTTGTGGAAGTTCGGATAATGCAGACTTCAAAGTAGTTAAATCCAATTGCGCTAAATCTCCCTGACCAAAAAGTGCTTTTGCTGCCGACTCGACCCTATCTGCAACCTCTTGAGTGTGCACCAGAGTTGTTAACTCTCTTGCCAGTTCACGATGAGCTTCTCGCAATCCAGGATTTTCAATGTGGTTTTTTTCTAACTCTGTGATTTCATCATGGGATTTGAATGAGAATACTTTCAAGAAATTAATCACGTCTTTGTCATCGGTATTTAGCCAGTATTGGAAAAATGCATACGGGGATGTCATCTCTGGATCTAACCAAACAGAGCCACCTGCGGTCTTTCCGAACTTGGTTCCATCTGCCTTAGTCAGCAGAGGAACGGTAAGTGCATGCGCACTACCCTGCTCAACTCTTCGAATCAAATCTAAACCAGCAACAATGTTTCCCCATTGATCAGATCCCCCCAACTGCAGAGTGCAGTTGTATCGTCGAAATAATTCCAGATAGTCATAACTCTGTAAAACTTGGTAAGAGAACTCGGTATAAGAAATCCCACCTGCTTCTAATCTGGAAGAGACAGAATCACGTGCAAGCATCTGATTGACACTGAAGTGCTTACCGATATCGCGCAAGAATTCGATTGCGCTCAATGGAGCGGTCCAATCTAAATTGTTAACTACTTTGGCTGGATTATTCTTTGAATCAAAATCTAAAAATACTGATACCTGCTCTTTAATTCTTCCGACCCACTCTGCAACGGTGTCAGAACTGTTGAGTGTGCGCTCCTCGTTTTTGCCGCTCGGGTCCCCCACTAAGCCTGTAGCTCCTCCAACCAGAGCTAGAGGATTGTGACCGGCTAATTGAAAACGTCGAAGAACCAACAAAACCACCAGATTTCCAACATGAAGCGATGGAGCAGTTGGATCAAATCCAACATATAAAGTCAATGGTTTCTTCAAAGACTCACCTAGGGCTGCTTCGTCGGTTGACTGAGCCAGCAGGCCTCTCCAACGCAGATCTTCAATCAAATTCATTGGTTCATCATCTCGGAAAAGCTCTTAATCTTGCGGGAGATTTCCTTGCGGGTCACGTCATTTTCACCTTGCGCCGTTTTAATCTGAGTCAACACAAGAGAAGGAGCGGTTCCTCCAGAGGTCGTGCGAGTTTTTAATGCACCTGAGACAGAAAGGACGGCTAAAACTCCTACATCAAGTGAAGGATGTATAGATTGCAATTCTTCTGCAGTTAATTCATGGAGCTCACGAAAGGTGCTTTCACATAATGCTACACATTTGCCTGCCGATTCATGTGCCTGTGCAAAGGGAATATTTTTCTTCGCCAAATAATCTGCTATCTCTGTTGCAAGTGAAAATCCCATTGGAGCAGCAGCTGACATCTTTGCTCGATCAAAATCAGTCGTAGCAATCATTCCAGTTACTGCCGGAAGAGTTAGGAGTAAAGTGTCGAAACTGTCGAATAAAGGTTCTTTGTCTTCTTGAAGATCGCGGTTGTAGGCAAAAGGCAAAGCTTTTAATACCGTTAAAACGGTTACAAGATTTCCGACCAATCTGCCTGATTTACCGCGAGCCAATTCCGCTACATCGGGATTCTTTTTCTGAGGCATGATGGAAGATCCAGTTGAGTAGGCATCAGAAACTTGCGCCCATGAAAATTCAGTAGAGGCCCACAAGGTCCACTCTTCGCCAATTCGAGAAAGGTGATTTCCTATCATTGCAAAAATAAAGAGCGCTTCAGAAACATAATCTCGATCACTTACCGCATCGATACTGTTTTGAAATGTCTTCTTAAACCCTAGATCCTTTGCTGTGAACTCTGGGTCAAGTGAGAGCGATGAGCCGGCAAGTGCACCAGCACCTAAGGAACTTACCGAAGTTCGCGACAACCAATCATTAATTCGATCTAGATCACGCGCAAATGCATGAGCATGTTTTGCAAGTTCATGACCGAATGAAACCGGTTGGGCATGTTGAATATGAGTAAAGCCAGGTGATGGAGCGTCAACATACTCAGTGGCCTTGCTTAGAATCGAGTCCTGTAATTCAACGAGTTGTGCTGCTATTTGCAACATATGGTCTATTGAAAAAAGCCTTAGATCGGTAGTTACTTGATCATTTCTAGAGCGACCTGCCCGCAAAGACCCGCCCACGGCACCAAGTTTTTGCGTTAAGCCGCGTTCAAGTGCGCTGTGAACATCCTCGTCACTATCAACAGGTACGAATGCTCCAGATGAAACTTCGTCGGCAAGTTCATTAAGTGCTGCGAAAATCAACTGTGCGTCTTTTTCTTCAATTAGTTTGTTCTTTTTTAGAACAGCCAGGTGAGCCTTTGAAGATCGGATGTCATAGGGCGCGAGCCTCCAGTCAAAATGCACACTCCGAGATAATGCGAAGACAGAATCCTGTGGTCCTTCTGAAAAACGACCGCCCCAGAGTGCCATTACTTCCTCTTTCCATCTGAATGCGCATACGCTAGTAATTCTTTGGCTAAGTGTGCCCCACCATTTGCTTTCTTGGAGACTAAAATAATCGTGTCGTCGCCAGCGATTGTTCCTATTACTCCCGTTAGATTTGCATGATCTAAGGAACTGGCAAGAAACTGTGCCGCTCCTGGAGGAGTATGTATAACCGCCAAGTTGGCACTCGAGTCTACGGATAAAATTAATTTTGATGGCAAAGGCGTGCTCCTTGCGATAGCTCCATCACTGCTTTCGCTTATCTCATATGTGCTCTCTCCCCTGCTATTTCGGGATCGGACGGCACCAATCTCTTCTAGGTCCCGGCTTGCTGTTGCTTGAGTTACGTCATATCCACTTTTTTTCAACAGCGTTACTAAATCGTTCTGTGAATGAACTTTTCCACTCTGTATGAGTGCAATCGCCTTAGCTCTTCGCGCTGATACTGATTGTGTATTAACTGCCATTTGTCAGCACCTCCCTAAAAGTATTTATGAATTTCCTTATTTGAAAATCACTAACAATTAGAGCTGGAGCAATTCGAATAGTAGAAGCGTTAGCGGCATTGACCAGAACTCCGGCTTCTGCCAGTTTTCGAGTCACTTCATTCGCATTGGCTATTTCGAGTTCGATACCTATTAATAATCCGGCACCTCTAACTTCTCTGATACCTGGAATAAGAGCTAATTCTTGGATCAATATCTGACCCTGTTTTCTAACTTTCTTTAAAATATTTTGTTTCTCAATAGTTTTAATGACTGCAAGGGCGGATGCTGTTGTTATTGGATTGCCACCAAAAGTTGATCCATGCTCTCCTGGCTTGAATAGATCTGCAGAATTTCCAATCGCAATCATGGCCCCAAGCGGAAGGCCACCACCTAGACCCTTTGCCACTGTGATGACATCTGGAGTTATACCGGAGTACTCATAGCCAAACCAATCACCGGTTCTGCCCATCCCAGTTTGAACCGCGTCGATAACTAATAAAGCACCGTTTTTATCGCAAAGTTCTCTTAGACCTTGTAGATAATCTGTTGGTGGAACAATCACTCCTGCTTCACCCATGATTGGTTCAATAATTACCATCGCAGTTTTCTTAGAAATCGATCGCCTCATAGCTTCTATATCTCCGAAAGGAACATGCTTCACATTCTTTAGCAGCGGTAGAAATGGTTCGCGTTTAGAAGGTTGACCGGTTAGTGACAATGCACCCATGGTTCGACCATGAAATGAACCTTGAGCAGCAACAATATGGCTGCGACCAGTTTTACGTGAAAGCTTTATCGCTGCTTCATTAGCCTCTGCACCTGACTGGCAAAAGAAGACCTTTGCGTTTTTCGTTTTAGTTAATGACGCCAATTTCTCAGCCAGTAAAACAGCATTCGGATGTGAATAAAAATTGCTAACATGATTAAGGGTTCTTACCTGTTTCGACACAGCGCTAATGATGCTCGGGTGCGCATGCCCTAAAATGTTTGTAGCAATTCCTCCAAGAAAGTCCAAATAGATTTTACCCTCTGCATCCTGAACAACTAGGCCCTTACCTTTTACTAAGGTAATCTCTGGTACCCCATAGTTGTTTTGAACTGATTTGCTCCAGCGTTTTGCAAATACTTTGTTTTTCATGAAGTCACCAAAGTTCCACCGTTGCCGGCTAAAGCCTGAGAAAAAGATTGCGATTCTGTACCATCAATAATTCGAACTGATTTAACACCGTAAGAAAGGGCATCTAGAGTCGCTTGAACTTTAGGACGCATTCCATCGCTGAAAGTGGATTTAATTTCTTTTAATTCTGCCATGCTAATCTCGCTAATTAATGAATTCTTATCTGGCCAGTTTCGATATATACCTGAAACATCAGTCATCATAATCAAGGTTGAAGCTTGCAACGCAGATGCAACCGCTGCTGCAGCAAAGTCTGCATTCACATTATATCCAATCAATCCATCCTCAGATGAAGAGATAGGCGCAATCACCGGAGTTATCCCACCTTTGAGAAGTTCAAAAACGTGCGCTGGGTCTACACGTGTTATTTCTCCCACCAGGCCAACATCGCGTTTGTTTCCATCGATCTCAACTGTCATTCTCTCAGCGAGCAATGTAGGTAATGCACGGCCCGAGATTGATTGAGCATTTACCCCAGCAATATTTAGTGATGCAACCAGTGACGGCCCTACATTTTCTACCAACACTTCCTCAACGACCTGAAATGTTTCCGGTGTCGTCACTCGCAAACCCCCCATCCAATGACTCTTTATACCTTTGCTATCTAGAGCCTCGTTAATCTGCGGTCCACCGCCATGAACAATCACAATCTCTATTCCATCGGCGATTGCATCTGCAATAGCTCGAGAAAAATCACCATTTTCATCGCGCATTGCATTTCCGCCATATTTCACGACGATCATGTTGAGTACGCCGAGTTCTCGTGGACATATGCATGAGTTAGATCATTTGTAAGAACCGTGGCTGTCGACGAACCAACTTTCATATCGATCTTTATCTCAACCAAGCGATCGGAGAAATCAACTGCTGATTTATCCTGATCAGGTGCGCTATTGCTGCATACCTGAATACCGTTCAAGCAAACATCGATAGTCAAAGGATCCATTTTGGCCGATGCAGTTCCCACTGCAGCCAAAACCCGACCCCAGTTGGGATCGCCTCCAAAGATTGCAGCTTTCAAAAGATTATTGCGCGCGCATGCTCTAGCAATTTCAACTGCATCCTTTTCGCTATCTGCGTTGTTAACGGTTATCTCCACCGTTTTCGAAGAACCTTCTGCATCTGCAATCAACTGTGCAACTAGATCTGAACAAACCTGAGTTAGCAATTCTCTCAACTTCTCATCAGTGATAGAGATTCCACTAGCACCCGAGGACATAAGCACCACTGTGTCGTTGGTTGAGGTGCAACCATCTGAATCCATACGATTAAATGTGCGATCTGTAACCTCTTCGAATATTTGTTGAACATGGCTGGATACAACTGCATCGGTCATCACTACAGAAAGCATGGTTGCCAAAGCTGGTGCAAGCATGCCCGCCCCTTTTGCTATAGCAGCAAATGCCACACCGTCGCTCGCGACTTCTGAAATCTTTGGAACAGAATCTGTCGTCATAATTGCCTGTGCGCTCTTTTTTAGGCCTTTTCCGTCCATGTGTTTTGCGATGTAAGAAATTCCTTCCATAACCTTTTCCATTGGAAGTAGCTCACCAATCAATCCTGTAGAACAAACCAAAACATCACTAGAAGAAATCTGTAGTAGATCTGCAACGAACTCTGCGGATTTATGAGTGTCCGCAAAACCTTGAGGGCCCGTGCATGCATTAGCACCACCAGAATTCAAAACAATTGCTTGGGCAGCACCAGATGAAGCAATCTGTTTCGACCAGATAACCGGTGCGGCTACTACCTTGTTGGATGTAAAGACTGCAGCACAATCGAAATTAGGTCCAAGGTTTTGAATAAGGGTAATATCTAAATCACCGTTGCTTTTTAGTCCCGCCGATGTTGCACCAGAAATAAATCCCTTCGGAAGATTCATGCGCCGATCCCATCGCTGATGAGTCCAGTAGTTTCAGCAAGACCACAAATGATGTTCGCATTCTGAACAGCCTGTCCGGCTGCGCCTTTCCCGAGGTTATCTATGGCAACAGATACAACTAAGCGATTTGTGTGCTCATCTACTGCAACCTGCATAATGGCCTTGTTGCTCCCTGTGATGGAGTTTGTTTTTGGTAGTTGTCCCAGAGGTAACACATCAATAAAAGAGTCGGCAGAAAAGTAATCAGAATAAATTGAGTGAACTTCTTCTACAGATACCGATTTAGTTAACTTGGCAGTAATAGTTGAAAGAATTCCACGGGGCATAGGTGCCAAAATTGGAGTAAATGAAATTTTCGCTGGCTTCTTCGCCAGAGATGAAATCGCTTGTTCTATCTCAGGTGTATGTTGATGAACACCACCAAATTTGTAAGATGTCAATGAATTAACAACTTCACTTGCAATCAGATTAATTCTTGCATTTCTGCCAGCACCAGTAGTTCCCGAAGCAGCAACCACTACGATGTCAGAAGAA
This sequence comes from Actinomycetota bacterium, assembly GCA_009702925.1. Classification (GTDB taxonomy): domain Bacteria; phylum Actinomycetota; class Actinomycetes; order Nanopelagicales; family Nanopelagicaceae; genus Planktophila. The sequence continues at coordinate 35,534 of WLHC01000006.1, read as the reverse complement.
TCGATAAACGCTAAGGCCGGTGCAATGCCGAGTGCGATAGAAGTTGCATAGCAACCAGGATTTGCAACTCTACTTTCTTTGGCAATAGCTGATCTCTGATTCTTGGAGAGTTCTGGCAATCCATAAACCCATGAACCCGCATAACTACCACCATAGTATTTATCCCAAGCGGTTCTATCTTCTAACCTGAAGTCCGCTCCCAGATCAACGATTTTGACCTGTGCGGGAATCTTGGCAATCAACGCGGCTGATTCGCCATGAGGCAAGGCAAGAAAAACAAGCTCAATCTCAGAGAAATTGATTTCATCATTGCTTACAAACCTTTGACCCTGATAGCTGTGAAGTTGGGGGTGGACGGATTCAATAAGCTCACCAGCGTTCGAATGCGCACTCACTATCGTGACATTAAATTTTGGATGGAGGGAAAGTAGACGCAACAACTCGCCGCCGGCATAACCGCTTCCACCTATAACTGCAGTTTTCATAGCGTAAAGGCTAATGCATAATCTATAATTATGCAACACAATGCATAATTATGCGGTACGAAGGACAGCCCCGCAGGTTTTCGAAGCCATCAAAGTGGCGTTCTCCCTCAGTACAGCCACTTCCTCCCCAGTTAAGGTTCGAGTGGCATCTCGAAATACCAGAGTGAAAGCTAATGAAATCTTTCCATCACCAATTTTGTCGTAGCGATCAAACAGAGTTACCGATTCCAAAAGTGGCCCTGCACCCTGGCGAAGTGCATCCTCTACCTGTAAGGCGGTTACTGCCTCATCAACTATGAGCGCAACGTCTTGAACGGCAGCCGGCATCGTTCCTACTCTCTTAGGTCGAACCAGTTCTGAATCAGGCAACGCACTTAATGCCACCGCAAAGGCAACACTGCGTTCGGGTAAACCATATGCAGAGACTATTCGTGGGTGTAACTCACCAGCATGTGCAACTGCTTTACCGTCAACAATAAGTTCGGCGCATCGTCCAGGATGCCATGGTGCGAAATCAGAACGAGAAATCGTCCACTCAAGATTGCATAAATTTAAAACATCCTGAGCGCATGCAATTGCATCTTGCCAATTATAGCTACGTGCTTTACCTTGCCAATTCTCGCTCTCTATCTTTCCGACAAGTAACCCAGCTACATGGTAACCCTGACTTGGAACAGATGAAAAGATCTTTGTAATTTCATCTTGATTTGGGCGCTTATCAAGCTTTGGCGATAACGCCGGTTCCAATCTCTGTGAGCTTCGGAAAATCGATCCCATTTCAAATATTGCGAAGTCCTTAGCTCCCCGACTTATATTTCGCGCAGCGATTTCTATCAATCCTGGAACTAAATGCACTCGCATTAAAGGGAATTCTTCTGACATTGGGTTAGCCAGTTTGTAAGTTGCCGCCCTCTCCCCAACAAATCCCATCGCATCGATTGTCGCCTGGTTAGTAAATGGGAAACTCTGTACTTCCGCAAAACCACGATTTGCCAACATCAAAGATACGCTTCGTCTTCTTTTTTGCGAAGTTGAAAGTGTTGCATGAAGAGGTCGGGGTGGTAGTACTGAAGGGATTTTGTCATATCCGATCATTCGAGCAACTTCTTCTGATAAATCGGCCGGTGTGTGTAGATCTAAGCGCCAAGAAGGTGGCTGAACTGAAAAGTTTTTCTCATCCACCTCGCATCCAACGGTTCGCAAGTGTTTTGCAACGGTTTCTGCGCTCACATCGAGTCCAAGAACTTTCGAAACATAGTTAGGATCCATTTTTATCGAGGCACTAAGTTGAGGCTTACCGTCAACATTTGTTGATACATGTAGCGCCGAACTATGCGCGGTTAAAAGCTGTACAAATCTAGCTGATGCAAATTGAGGCAAAAAGGGATCCACTCCCCTTTCCAATCTACGTGATGCCTCTGAAGAAAGTTTATGTCTGCGCGAGTTCTTAGCCACGCACAATTGGTTGAACACGGCAGCCTCAAGTGCAATCTCTGTTGTTGAATCCGTAATTTCAGAATAGAGACCGCCCATTGTCCCCGCAAGTGAAAGAGGTTGATCGTCGTCCCAAACCATCAGATCATCAGGATCCAAATTACGTTCTTGTCCATCCAACGTAATGAACTTTTGAACTTTACCTGACCGTTTTATAGTCAATCCGCCTTTAATTTTTGCTTTATCAAATGCATGCAACGGTTGACCCAGTTCGAGCATCACATAATTTGTTATGTCAACGACCAAGGAAATAGAGCGCATCCCCATCTTTTCAATCCGGCGCCGCATCCACATTGGTGTTTTTGCCGATGGATCGAAATTACTCATGGTTCTTAGGTAAAAAACAGATGATGTGTCTTTATCCGCAATCTTGGCTTTGAGGCCATTCCCGGTTTCCGCGAAATCCAGATCCCGCAGAGAATCGATTGGATCTCTAAAAACAAGGCCCAAAGACGCAGCCACTTCTCGGGCAATCCCTCGAATGCTCAATGCATAGCCGCGATCTGGATTTACAGCAATGTCAAAGATGACATCATTTATTTGAAGACCTTCGATCGCATCACTTCCTACAGATGCTTGATCCTGGGTGAAAACCAGAATTCCTGCATGATCATCGCTAATGGCCAATTCACGACCAGAACAAATCATTCCATTTGAAGTTTTACCATATGTTTCGCGAGCCGAAATTGCAAAACCTCCTGGAAGAACAGCACCCGGCAGAGCCGCTACAACGATGTCTCCGACCACAAAATTTGTTGCACCACAAATAACAAAGCGCTCTGCGCCTTCACCACAATCTAGACCGACATATCGAATCGGTTTTTTGTGACCTGACAGCTCTTCTATTGAGACAACTTTTGCAAATTTTAGTGGACCTGTTAAATCATTGCCTTGAGTAATGATTTCTTCTACTTCAAAACCAACACGTACAAGTGCGTCAGAAATTTCCTGTGCAGTTATATTTGTTGGTATGTCCACAAACTCTTTTAACCACGATAAAGGTGCGCGCATTAGAGGCCAACACCAAACTGTCTAGTGAAACGAATATCTCCTTCAACTATGTCATGCATATCCGTTATTCCGTGACGAACCATAAGAGTTCTCTCCAGCCCCATACCAAAGGCGAACCCACTGTAAACATCGGTATCTATTCCACACGTTGCTAAGACCTTGGGATTTACCATTCCGCAACCGCCCCATTCAATCCAGCGGTTATTGAAATAAATATCTACTTCTGCACTCGGTTCAGTAAAGGGAAAAAAAGATGGTCTTAAACGTGTTGTTACATCAGGACCAAACATGTGACGCGCAAAATTATCTAATGTTCCTTTTAAATGGGCCATTGTTATGCCCTTGTCAACAACAAGTCCCTCAACTTGATGAAACACGGGACTATGTGTGGCATCAAGTTCATCGGCGCGGAAGGTCCGACCTGGACATACGACATAAATCGGTGGTTCCTGAGTGAGCATTGTTCTTACTTGAACAGGAGAGGTATGTGTTCGAAGTACCATCCCCGACTCAATCGGTTCGATAAAAAATGTGTCCTGCATTGTTCGAGCTGGATGATCTGGCGGAATATTCAGTGCATCAAAATTCAGCCAACCCGATTCAAGTTCGGGGCCTTCCTCAACTGAGAATCCTTGCTCGATAAAGAAATCAGAAACTTCGTTTTTAATAATGGTTATCGGGTGTAAACCACCTCGGTGAGCGCGATTAACGGGAAGAGTAATGTCAACAACTTCTTCGAGAAGTATTTTCTGATCTCTCTGCGCCTCTAATTTAAGCAAGGCTGCGGCTAGGAATTGCGATACCGATGCCTTTGCATCTCCAATTAATTTTCCGAAGACTACTTTTTCCTCAGCAGACATAGAGCCCAATGCTCGGGAGGCCAAAGCAATTGGTGACTTATCCCCCGAGTGGGCTGTACGAACAACTTTGAGCCCGTCCAAATCTTTTGCCGAAGCACATGCGGCTTGGGCTTGTTCCACCCATGCTGAAATCTCCTCGGCGCGCATGGTCAAACTCTATCTTGTGAGCCTTTATTAGGACGGTATATTCGACTGTCTCGGGCAAATCAGAATGAATTTCTCCCTAATCAAGCAATAGACCAATTAAGCAATTGACAAGTGGTACATCACAATCGTTGCAGCAGCTGAAAGATTCAGGCTTTCTGCATTGCCAGGCATGGGGATTTTTACTAATTCGACTCCGGAAATTGAATCCAATTCTGAAAGTCCACGCGCTTCATTTCCAAAAATAGCCAACACATCACCACTTGGTTGGTAGTCAATTAGTGAGCGTGAGCCATCTGCGCCAAGAGATACCGCCTGTAAGTTGAGTTTTAATATCTCAAATAGTTCTACTCCCTCAAATACAGGTATATGCCACAAGGATCCGGCTGTACTCCTTACTACTTTCGGCGAGAACATATCCACGCTTCCTGGTGAAGTTATCACAGCATCCATTCCGAAAGCGTCAGCTGAGCGCAATATAGTGCCCGCATTTCCCGGGTCCTGAACTTCTGAAAGGTAAATGAATCTGCGTTTACCGTTTAGTTTTATCGATGAGATGTCATTTTCAGAAATTGAGCAAATAGCCAGTATTCCTTGAGGGGTAATTGTCTCTGACATTTGCCTCATGACCTCATCGCTGACATCAATGACGTTGAGTGAGCTAGGTATTGCCAGATCCTGGTTCTGCTCTATTTTTGAACGACCATTAACTGTTAAAAACAAGGTCTCTACTGAGGGAGCCTGAAAATCAGGATTATTATTTCTTGCCGATAAAGCCTCTTTTGCGCACTGCAAACCTTCTGCAACAAACTGGCGAGCATTTTTCCGCTCTTTTGCACCTCTTGAACTAGTAAGAGCCTTAACTCGCGCGATGTGCGGCGAGTTAAGGCTCTCAATCATTAGAAGATTTTATAGTGATGCAAGGCTCTTGCGAGCAACATCTACAAGTGTTTTGAAAGTTGCTGGATCATTTGTTGCAAGTTCAGATAGAACTCGACGATCAACCTCAACATCTGAAGCTTTCAGACCTTGAATGAAACGGTTATATGTAAGACCGTGTTCGCGGCATCCTGCATTGATTCTTTGAATCCACAGACGGCGGAAATCGCCTTTCTTATCTTTACGGTCATTGAATGCATAGACCATAGAGTGCGTGACTTGCTCTTTTGCCTTTGTGAAAAGGCGTGAACGTTGCCCACGGTAACCGCTGGCACGCTCTAATGTTGTACGACGCTTTTTGGCTGCGTGAACTCCGCGTTTTACTCTCATCTAACTGACCCCTTACTTCAAACCAAGCATGCGCTTGGCTGTAACTGCGACGGTTGGCTTAGCGGCTGACTCTGTAGAAAGTCGGCGCGTTACACGAGATGACTTGCGCTCGAGTAAGTGACGCTTTCCTGCACGCTCGTGCATGATCTTTCCAGAACCTGTAACGCGGAATGTCTTCTTCGCTCCGCTATGTGTCTTCATTTTTGGCATCTTCTAAGCTCCATCCATTGTTTGCACAGCTGCATCGGCCTTCGCCTTGCGCGCTGCCTTTGCCTCTGCAACTGCTTCTGTCTTTTTCTTCGTTGGACCAAGAACCATTGTCATATTTCGTCCCTCTTGCTTTGGAGCAAATTCGACGAAACCAACTTCTGCAATATCTTCTGCAAGACGTTGCAACATTTTGTAACCCAGTTCAGGTCTTGTTTGTTCACGTCCTCGAAACTTCATTGTCACTTTCACTTTGTCTCCGCCCTTAAGAAACTTCTCAACTTGAGATCTTTTAGTCTCATAGTCATGATTTTCAATCTTTGGGGTCAACCGCACTTCCTTAACCACAATGTGGGTCTGGTTTTGCCGCGCTTCCCGTGCTTTCTGAGCAACTTCGTACTTGTACTTTCCGAAGTCCATGATTTTGCAAACAGGTGGAGTAGCTTCAGGAGCGATCTCAACAAGATCAAGACCAACTTCATCAGCCATCTTTAGTGCGGTATCGATATCTACAACTCCAACTTGTTCACCGGTATAACCGATTAAACGAATTTGAGGCGTGCGAATCCGATCATTAATGCGAGGTTCGGTGGTGACTTTGTGCTCCTTCGGTTCGTTAACGCTTTGGTGTAACTGCGCTACAAAAGAAAACCGCAAGGAACAGAGAGAAATCTCTAATCCGACAAACCAGCTCGCACTAGTGGCGATGAAGGTGGGAGCGGTAACTCCTCTTGCAGTGGTTGTTACTCCACTGGTCTGGGCCCAAGATTACCCATTCTGGCTCGAAAGTGGAAATCTGGGCATGTTTTGAGCGTTCCCTACATCTTGCCCAGCAGGAAATCTTAAGCCCCGAGCACTACCCTTAAGAAATGGGTAAAGAGAAGAAGGTTTTTGAAATCACAACAGCCCCTTCTGCCCTGACAAGAGATCAAGCAGGTCGACAAAAACGTTATTTTATTTCAATGATGATACGAACCGCTTGCTTCATATTAACGGTTATATTGCCTAGTCCATATCGATGGTTCGCACTTTTAGGAGCGGTAACTTTGCCCTATTTCGCAGTTGTCATAGCTAATGCTGGACGCGAAACAATCTCTACCCGAGAAGATGTTTTAAAAGATAAACCACTGGCAATTGATTAATGTCACTGAAGCAAAACCCAGATTCTAAGCAAAAAGAATCATGGCCGATTTTCAAGTCATTGGTGGCCCTTTTGCTTTTTGTGCTTTGTTTATGGGGTGCTCAGTGGCAGTATCAACGAGGTGTTGACCGACATGAACGAAATACTGTAATTAAAGAACGTATTACTCAACAATCTATAGGACTTGATCAAGTCCCAAATCTTTCTAGTACCGCTCAATCGTATGAATGGCGAATTGTTCGCGCCCTTGGCGAGTTTGATAAAGACCAACAGATTTTGCTGAGAAACAGATACTTCGAAGGTAAATATGGATTTCAAGTTTTAACTTTATTTCGCGTAACCACCGGTGAAAAGTTCTGGGTTGACCGGGGGTGGGTTCAAGCTGGTGAAACCGCACTGACTAAGCCCTCGATACCATCACTTCCCCTAGGGCAAGTAGAAATCGAAGGTCGAGTCCGTCTGGATTCATCCCTACCGCGAGGTGCTTTCTTTGCAATTAGTTCTAGTGGAGAAGGAATCGTCAGTAAATTAAATGCGCAGTCTCAATTGGAAACTGAAAAATATTACATTGACTTAATAAGTGGCTCTCTACCGCAATTAACTCCTGATGTTCCGGCGCAATTACCTGAGCTAAGCGATGGTCCTCATATGGCCTATGCGCTGCAATGGTTGTTTTTTAGTGGCTTAATCATTTATGGAAGAATTCTAATTCGTCGTACCCGTTAGATCTTGTCGGTTATATAGTTCTGAATATAAACCGCCACGTGCAATCAGTTCATCGTGTTTGCCTTGCTCAACTATCACGCCCTTGTCTAGAACAAGAATCTGATCAGCCTCACGTACCGTACTTAATCGGTGAGCAATAACAATGCTAGTTCTCCCCTTAAGTGCATTAGACAGGGCAGCATGTACAAGCTGTTCGTTTTCTGAATCCAGATGGGCAGTTGCTTCATCGAGTATGACGATTGATGGAGATTTCAAAAGTAATCGCGCGATAGCTAATCGCTGTTTCTCACCACCTGAGAGACGATGGCCGCGTTCACCCACCATGGTTTCGAACCCATTAGGCAGTGACTTAACTAGATCCCAAATTTGCGCGGCCTCGCATGCGCTCTGCATCTCATCTTGAGTCGCATCTTGCTTTGCATACCGTAAGTTTTCGGCGATACTCTCGTGAAACAGATGTGCATCTTGCATGACGACGCCAATTGAATTTCGAAGTGATTCTAAGGTCACATCACGAATGTCATTTCCATCAATTGTGATAGATCCATCAGTTACGTCGTAGAGCCGCGGTATAAGTGCACTTATTGTCGTCTTGCCTGCACCCGAAGGCCCGACTAAAGCAGTTGTAGTACCTGGTTCAACAATGAAAGATAGTCCCTTTAAAACAATCCCAGATGGGACTGTTTCAGCCTTGGCCACTGATTCAAGTGAAGCCAAAGAAATCTCTTGTGCATTCGGATACGAAAATCCAACATTTTTAAACTCAATTTTTCCCCTTGAAGAATTGAGCGCAATAGCACCATTTCTATCCTTGACCATTGGTTCAAGGTCTAGAACTTCAAAAACTCGTTCAAAAGATACAAGTGATGTCATAACGTCAATCCTGACATTGGATAATGCCGTTAATGGGCCGTAAAGTCGTGCTAACAAAGCAGTAATTGCAAGCAAGGTCCCAACTGTTAGTCCACCATTTATTGCCAGATGGCCACCAATTCCATATGCGATCGCTGTCGCAATTGCAGCCACACTTGTTAGGGCGATAAAGAAAAGTCTATTTAGCATGGCGGTCTTGATGCCAATATCTGCCACTCGACGTGCACGTACTCGAAAACCAGCTTCCTCACGTAGTGGCTGGCCATAGAGTGAAACCAGCATGGCACCCGAAACATTGAAACGTTCGGTCATAGTGCTAGACATTTCTGAATTTAGTGTGAAAGATTCACGAGTAAGTGATTGCAATCGACGGCCTACCCATTTAGTTGGAATCAGGAACAAAGGCAACATCAATAAGGAGAAAAGCGTTATCTGCCATGACAAAATCAACATGGTAATTCCAACCAACAAAAGGCTAACGACATTGCTCACTAAACCAGAAAGAGTCGAAGTAAATGCCTGTTGCGCTCCGATAACATCCGAATTAATCCTAGAAATAAGCGCACCTGTCTGAGTGCGAGTAAAAAATGCAATCGACTGCTTTTGGACATGTGCAAATACCAAAGATCTCAAATCAAAAATTAGGCCTTCACCAATTCTTGAGGAAAAATACCTTCCCATCATATTAAAGGCGGCATCTGCAATTGCAATGAGAGCGACAAAAAACGCTAATTGGGTAACTACTGAAGAATCTTTTGGAATAACACCATCGTCGATAAGTTTTTTTAACAAAAGTGGAGTTGCAACAATCAATGCTGCATCTACAACAACTGTAGCCAAATAAATATAGATACTTACTTGGTAGGGTTTGGCAAAAGAGAAAATTCTCTTGACTGTTCCTGGCTTAAGTTTCTGCTCTTTAAGTGATGGATCTGCCGTCATCGAACGGTAGTTCAGCCATGCACCATGCATCGACATTTCTTAAACCGTGAAACCTAGAGCACGAAGCTGATCTCTCCCATCATCACTAATCTTGTCTGGCCCCCAAGGTGGCATCCATACCCAGTTAATTTTTACATCATTTGTCATTCCCGCTAATGCAGCCCTTGTCTGATCTTCAATTACATCCTGCAATGGGCAAGCAGCCGATGTTAATGTCATGTTAAGTATCGCAATATTAGCTTCGTCCACCATGACATCGTAAATAAGACCTAGGTCGACAACATTGATTCCAAGTTCTGGATCAACTACATCCTTCATCGCCTCAGTTACATCCTCGATTGAAGTTGTCATTAGTTGCTCCCTCTATTTTCTGATTCATTTAACTGTTTAATTCTAACGGCTGCATCCTTAAAGGCCATCCACCCGAGCAAAGCGCATTTAATTCGAGCGGGAAACTTTGAGACACCAGCCAGCGCTACTGCGTCCTCGAGGATTGCAGGATCTCCCTCTTTCGTGCCTTTACTGTGCATCAGTTCGACAAAGTCATTCGTTATGGAAGCTGCTTGCTCAAGAGTTTTATTGAGCAGCAGATCACTGACGATCGAGACACTGGCCTGCGAAATCGAGCAACCGACGCCATCCCATGTGATTGATTTGATAATCCCACCTTCTACAGAGAGATTAAGAGTTATTTCATCTCCACAACTTGGATTTATGTGGTGTACCTGAACCCCATATTTTTCTGAAAGCCCTTTATTAAGTGGATGTTTATAGTGATCCAGGATCACTTCTTGGTAGAGGCTATCTAACTCCATCATGCAAAGTATTTCTGTGCGTTAACAATTGCATCCACAAGTAAATCGCAATCTTCTTCTTGGTTGTAGAGATATAGCGAAGCTCTAGTAGTTGCAGGCACGCCTAATTTTCGAGTCAAAGGCCAAGCACAGTGATGACCGGTTCGGACAGCAACTCCCTGACTGTCTAGATATTGACCTAGATCATGAGGATGGATCTGCCCCACAGTAAATGAAATACAAGAACCTCGTAGTTCAAGATCGGTAGGTCCGATAATCTTTAATGTTGGAACTTTTTGTAACCGTTCTAAAAAATACTTCGTCAATTGCTTTTCGTGTTGATGAATTTTATCCATTCCAACTTTATTCAAATAATCTATGGCAGCACCTAAACCAACTGCCTGAGCCATATTCGGAACGCCCGCTTCAAATCGTTTAGGCGCAGGTGCCCACGTGGCAGACTCCATTGTTACGTTTTCAATCATTGAGCCGCCAAAAAGAAATGGAGGTAAATCTTCTAGGACAGAACTCCAAAGGACCCCGACACCTGTTGGACCAATTGCTTTATGTCCTGAAAAAACAAGAAAATCGACTCCGAGCGTCTCTACAACTATTGGCATGTGTGGAACAGATTGACATGCATCAAGTACAACAAAGGCGCCAACTTCATGTGCGCGAGCGACTATTGCATCCAAAGGATTAATTGTTCCCAATACATTTGATTGGTGTGTTAACGCAACGACCTTTGTATTTTCTGTAATTACCGTGTTAATCGAATTAAGATCAAGCCGACCATTAGGCAGAACTTCAAACCAAGACAATTGCGCCCCCGTGCGTGCGGCTAATTGCTGCCAAGGGATCAGATTGGCATGGTGTTCCATCTCCGTGACAACAATTCGATCCTTAGCAGTCAGCGCAAATCGAGAACTAGCGGGTGCATTTCCCATTGCGTATGCGATCAAATTTAAAGACTCAGTGGCACCCTTTGTGAAAACAATTTCTTCTTCTCTTGCCCCTAAGAAAGATGCAACCTTTGCACGAGCGCCTTCATATGCATCAGTGGCCTCTTCTGCTAACTGATGAGCACCACGATGGACAGCAGCGTTATGAAATCTATAAAAATCGCCTTCAGCTTCAATTACAGAATTTGGTTTTTGACTGGTGGCACCACTATCCAGGTATATGAGTTTTTTTCCATCGCGAACTGTTCGGTTAAAGATTGGGAAATCTTTACGAATAGCTGCGACATCTAAACTCATGGAACTACTTACTTGCTAACGTAATCGGCATAACCGTTCGCTTCAAGCTTCTCTGCAAGTTCAGGTCCGCCCTGTTCAACAATGCGACCGTTTGCAAAAACATGAACAAAATCAGGCTTTATGTAACGAAGAATTCTTGTGTAGTGGGTAATCAAAATAACGCCTAAGTTATTGGCTTCTTTTGCTCGATTCACGCCCTCGGAAACAATGCGTAAAGCATCCACATCTAACCCTGAGTCGGTTTCATCTAAAATTGCCATTTTTGGCTTTAGTAATTCGAGCTGCATGATTTCATGGCGCTTTTTCTCTCCACCTGAAAAGCCTTCATTAACATTTCTCGTTGCAAATGCCGGATCCATATTTAACGCTTCCATTGCAGACTTTACTTCTGTCACCCATGTACGAAGCTTTGGAGCCTCTCCGCGAAGAGCCGTTGCTGCAGTGCGAAGGAAGTTGGATACTGAAACGCCAGGAACTTCAACTGGGTATTGCATTGCCAAAAATAGACCAGCCTTAGCTCTTTCATCAACACTCATTTCAAGAACATCTTCACCATCTAAAGTCACGCTTCCACGAGTGATTGTGTACTTTGGATGACCTGCAATTGAGTAAGCAAGAGTTGATTTTCCTGATCCATTTGGACCCATAATCGCGTGGGTCTCTCCTGATTTGATCGTTAAGTCAACTCCTTTGAGAATTTCAACAACTCCATTATCGGTATCGACTGTAACCTCAAGCCCGCGGATTTCTAGTGTGCTCATTTTTTCTCTTCTCTCTAGTAATTAAATCTCAACCGTGACGGAGTTTCCGTCTATTTTTACTGAATATGTCTCCAACGCAATGTTTGCAGGCAATGTCAAAGCTTCGCCGGTGCGCAGATCAAACTCTGCTCCATGAAGCCAACATTCAATCTTGAAGCCATCGGTTTCGCCTTCAGAAAGTGAAGCCTCTGAATGCGAACATGTATCTGCAACCGCAAAAACTTCCTGTCCAACTCGAGCAACACAGATTGATTTTCCACTTTTTTCTAGAAGCACTGGCTTGCCCTCATGAATCTCGTCCAACTGCAAATCAGACATTGCTGGCCGCCTTCTCTAACTCAGAATCAATTCGATCCATAATTCGATCCTGAACTACTTGATCACCGATCTCTAGAACGATCTCATTGAAAAATCCACGAACTACCAGGCGTCTAGCATCGCTAACTGAAATCCCTCGAGACATGAGGTAGAAGAGTTGTTCATCATCAAAGCGACCTGTTGTACTGGCATGGCCCGCTCCAATGATCTCTCCCGTTTCAATCTCTAAGTTAGGAACTGAATCTGCTCGAGCACCATCGCTGAGAAGTAAATTTCTATTTAACTCGTATGTATCCGTGCCTTCTGCAGCAGCACGAATTAATACATCCCCAATCCAAACTGTGTGCGCATCTTGTCCAGCAAGTGCGCCTTTGTAGTTAACGTTGGATTTTGCATGAGGCACCGCATGATCCACATGAATGCGATGCTCAAAAAATTGCCCAGCAGTTGCAAAGTAAACCCCTAAGAGATTAGCTGAGGCGCCGGGGGCAATGAATTCAACTGTTGGAAGTATTCGTACAACATCTCCACCGACGGTAACCGTTACTGATTTAAATGTTGCATCTTTATCGATTACTGCGTGATGTCTTGCTGTGTAAACAGATTTGGATTCAAATTCTTGAATAGTTACAAACTTCAAATCCGATCCAGCTGCCAGAGATATTTCCAGATCTTCAGCCAAAACTGTGTCCGTTGTGTTTTCAACTATAACTGTAGCTCTGGCATTTGCTCCCAGAGATATTCTTACGCGTGAAAACTCAGCAGTATCTACAGCCCCTTTAGATCTTGATAGAAAAATTGGCTCGGCTATTTCTGAATTTGCTGCAATGGATAAGTGAGAAACGCTCTTTGAAGCACCTCTAATTCGTTCAATAATTACATCATCGCTTTGGGCTAGAGGACTTAAATCTTCACGAATGAAGGAAGCACCCTTAGGTAATGCATTCTTTACTGAAAGAGATACGCGATCTGAAATAACTGCAACACCATCATGTAATCCGTGAAGGCGTTTGAGTGGAGTAAATCTCCACGCCTCTTCTCTACCAGATGGGGTGAGATAGTTTGTTGTTAAAACTGACATTAACCTACGGCACCTTCCATCTGAAGTTCAATCAATCTATTGAGTTCAAGTGCGTACTCCATCGGAAGCTCTCGAGCAATCGGTTCGATAAATCCACGAACAATCATTGCCATTGCTTCGTCTTCATTTAGGCCTCGTGACATTAGATAAAAGAGCTGATCGTCACTAACTTTTGAAACAGTTGCTTCATGGCCCATCGATACATCATCCTCGCGAATGTCAACATAAGGATAAGTATCAGATCGTGAAATTGTGTCTACCAACAGTGCATCGCACTTAACGGTGCTCTTTGAATGATGGGCGCCTTCTTGTACTTGCACAAGACCTCTGTAAGAAGTACGACCGCCACCGCGAGCTACCGATTTTGAGATAACTGATGATGATGTGTAAGGGGCGGCATGAACCATTTTCGCGCCCGAATCTTGGTGCTGACCTTCACCCGCAAATGCAAGTGAGAGAGTTTCACCCTTTGCATGGGCTCCCATCAAGAAAATTGCTGGGTACTTCATGGTTACTTTTGAGCCGATGTTTCCATCTACCCACTCCATCGTTGCACCCTCTGCGCATGTGGCGCGCTTTGTCACCAAGTTATAAACATTGTTTGACCAATTTTGGATAGTTGTATAGCGAACTCGCGCACCCTTTTTAACAATAATTTCAACAACTGCAGAGTGAAGTGAGTCTGACTTATAGATAGGAGCTGTACATCCCTCTACATAATGAATGTAGGAATCCTCATCAGCAATGATCAAAGTTCTTTCGAACTGACCCATGTTTTCAGTATTAATTCTGAAATATGCCTGCAAAGGAATATCTACGTGAACACCCTTTGGTACGTAGATAAATGAGCCGCCCGACCAAACGGATGTGTTGAGGGCTGCAAATTTGTTGTCTCCAACCGGAATAACCGTTCCAAAATACTCTTTGAAAAGTTCGGGGTGCTCTTTCAAAGCTGTATCTGTGTCAAGGAAAATCACACCCTGAGCCGCTAAATCCTCACGAATCGAGTGATAAACAACTTCAGATTCATACTGGGCAGCAACACCTGAAACCAAACGTTGTTTTTCCGCCTCTGGGATACCTAAGCGATCATATGTATTCTTGATTTCATCTGGTAGATCGTCCCAAGTAGTTGCCTGCTTTTCAGTGGAACGGACAAAATACTTGATAGTGTCGAAAAATATTCCGGATAGATCTGATCCCCAGTTTGGCATTGGTTTCTTTTCAAAAAGTGAAAGCCCCTTGAGCCGAAGCTCAAGCATCCAAGCAGGCTCTGATTTCTTCGCTGAAATATCTCGAACGACATCCTCATTGATACCGCGCTTTGCATTCTCTCCAATTTCGCTTTTGTCTGACCAACCATATTCATAGTTGCCAAGACCCTCTAGCTCTGGATGTGCTGTAGTCATGCGCGTTCCCCGTTTCTTGATGTTTTCGATCTAGTTGTAGTTGTGGAAGATTTTGGAATAAATGTTGTGCAAACACCATCACCATGAGCAATAGTTGCAAGACGCTGTACGTGTGTTCCTAAAACTCTAGAAAGTGCTGAGGTTTCTGCTTCGCACAGTTGTGGAAATTCTGCGGCCACGTGAGCAATTGGGCAGTGATGCTGAATCAACTCCTGACCCATCGGCTTTTCGTCCACGCTTGCTGCATATCCCTGCTCAGTTAAGAAAGAAGCTAGGGCTGATGTTTTGTTTGAACTCTTTGCGATTGATTCCAACGCTTTTCGTTCAATGTCATCTGCTCGAGATTGTGCGAATTGATCAACTAGTTGTTCACCAGATTGTGATGACATAAATTTAAGCGCAGCTACTGCCAAGTCATCGTAAGAATGTTCGAACTGCCCTCGACCTTTATCTGTCATTACAAATACTTTTGACGGCCTGCCTCTTCCACGAATAGCCGCAGATCTAGGTTCGCGTGCCTCAATTAGACCATCTGCAATAAGGAGTTCTAGGTGTCTACGAATTCCCGTAGGTGTGAGCGCCAGTCGCTCCCCAAGAATTGCTGCAGTAGAGGGGCCATTTTCAAGAATCGATCGTGCTACAAGGTCGCGCGTGCGAACGTCATCACCGGCAATCATCGAACTCGTCATTTTCACAACACTATTGTGTCGTAATTCGACACCTCTTGCCAGTTGGAACGCGCCCGTGCCCGCAGTCAATAGGCTTGGCCTATGTCCCGTTCCGCAGTGGCAATGCCCAGATTTTCGGCTGCGCGGATTCTCATTCCAGCCAGTGCTGTGCTTCTCTTCCTGCAGGCTGCTCTAGTTGTAACCGGTGGAGCGGTTCGATTAACAGGCTCGGGTCTTGGGTGCCCAACATGGCCCGAATGCACGCCAGGTTCTTACACCCCGGTTCCCCATCAAGCCGAACCAGTACTGAATGTTTGGATTGAATTTGGAAATCGAATGCTCACCTTCGCACTCGTTCTAGCATCCTTAGTGCTCATCGTAGCTGTGTTAAAAAGTGGAAGGCGAGATCTTCGCTCATTAGCTGCGGGACAATTTTTAGGAATTTTTGGTCAAGGAATTTTAGGCGGAATTACTGTCCTTACAGGTTTGCATCCAATCACTGTTGCCCTGCATCTCTTACTGTCAATGGTCTTAATAGCCGGAGCGTCATCTATTCATGTGCGCAGATTTGAACCATCTATCAACATCGAAAGTAGCAAATTAACAAGATCACTTGCTCTCCTTCATGTCTCAATCATGTTCCTAGTAATGATTCTTGGAACAGTGGTAACAGGCTCTGGACCTCATGCTGGCGATGCGCAAGCTGAACGTTTTACATTTGATATTCGAACTGTCGCAATTCTGCACGCTGACTTTGTGATTTTTCTTTTTGGTATAACTATCGCTTTCTTTGTCGCAGTTGGAACATCGGCTCAAACTAGAATTAAGCTTCGAACATTCACAATAATTGCCCTTGCACAAGGCGTGATTGGCTATGTTCAATACTTCTTAGGGGTGCCTGCGTTAATAGTTGGCTTACACCTATTGGGCGCTGCAGTTCTTTGGATAAGTGCATGGAGAGTGTTTCTATCATCGAGAATAAGAATGGATGCAAAATGAGTACACCAGCGGGTTGGACAAACCTTGATGATCGGGCGGTTTCATATGCGAGAGCTCTAGCCGCCGATGCGGTTCAGAAGGTAGGAAATGGACATCCAGGCACTGCAATGTCTCTTGCGCCAGTTGCATACACACTTTTTCAACGGCACTTAGTTCACGATCCATCCGATCCGCAGTGGTTAGGCCGTGATCGTTTTATTCTTTCATGCGGCCACTCTTCACTGACTTTATACATTCAACTTTACTTAAGTGGATATGGTCTTGAGATGAAAGATCTAGAAAGCTTTAGAACGTGGGGCTCTCTCACTCCTGGTCATCCAGAGTTTGGTCATACCGCTGGAGTCGAAATGACAACAGGTCCTTTAGGTCAAGGAGTTGCAACTGCGGTAGGTATGGCGATGGCGGCACGATTTGAACGAGGTTTGCTCGATCCAAATACACCGCAATCACAGTCAATTTTTGATCACCGCATCTGGGTTATCTGTTCAGATGGAGACTTACAAGAAGGTGTTAGCGCAGAGGCTTCCTCATTAGCTGGGACGCAAAACCTGGGATCTCTCAATGTTATTTATGATGACAACAGAATTTCAATTGAAGGTGACACGCATAATGCTTTCACTGAAGATGTCTCAGCCAGATACGTCGCCTACGGTTGGCATGTCATCGATGTACCAGCACAGGCAAATGGTGATGTAGATCTTGTTGCACTCGATACTGCCATGGCTGCTGCAAAGGCCGAGTTAAAGCGACCAACATTAATTCGAATGAAGTCTGTAATTGCATGGCCGGCACCAAAGGCGCAGGGAACAGCTGCTTCACATGGTTCAGCCCTAGGAGCTGACGAGATAAAAGCCACAAAGCAAGTTCTTGGATTAAATCCTGAAGAAGATTTTGCCATGCCAGCTGAGGTGCTCGCACATGCACGGCAGGTGAAGGATCGTGGTGCTAGTAAGAGAAATGCATGGGAGAAATCCTATGAAACCTGGAAGGCGGCTCAGCCAGAAAAGGCTGCTCTGTTGGTGCGGTTAAAAACAAAAGCATTACCAAGTAATTGGGATCAGAATATTCCAGTCTTTGCGCCAGGAAAAGATTTAGCTACTCGCGCAGCCTCAGGTGAAGTTATCAATGCAATTGCACAACAATTACCAGAGTTTTGGGGTGGCTCTGCCGATTTAGCTGGTTCCAACAATACAAGTATAAAAGGCGCTCGATCTTTTCTACCAGAAACAAGTTCTATTACAAACGCACATCCTTACGGTCGCATTATTCATTTTGGAATTAGAGAGCACGCAATGGGTGCAATCCTTAATGGAATAACACTCCATGGTTTAACGCGCAGTTTCGGTGGAACTTTTGCAGTTTTTAGTGACTACATGCGCCCAGCAGTGCGATTAGCGGCATTAATGAATATTGGCTCTATTTTTGTGTGGACGCATGATTCAATTGGAGTTGGCGAAGATGGACCAACGCACCAACCCATTGAACATTTTGCCGCCTTGCGAGCTATTCCAGGATTAGATGTAGTTCGTCCAGGAGATGCAAATGAAGTTGCACAGGCATGGAAAACTATTATTGAGCGCAATCGCCCTGTTGGCATTTTGCTTTCTCGCCAGAATTTACCCGTTCTTGATCGCAGCATTTATAACTCTACTGAGGGCGTTTCAAAAGGTGCCTATGTATTAAAAGATGCGGATAAACCACGCGTGATACTAATTGCAACTGGTTCTGAAGTTAGTCTTGCAATCGATTCTGCGAGCGTCCTTGAATCGCAAGGCATACAAGTCAGAGTCGTAAGTGCGCCGTGCCTTGAATGGTTTGATGAGCAGGATCAAAGTTATAAAGATAGCGTGCTCTCCCCTGATGTCATTAAGGTAAGCATCGAGGTTGGAATCGCACAAGGGTGGCATAAATACATTGGTGATAAGGGATTAGCTATCTCGCTAGAGCACTACGGAGCATCAGCTGATGCAAAAAAACTTTTCAAAGAGTTTGGGTTTTCCGTGGATAATGTAGTTGCCCAGGTTAAGGGGATTCTTAAGTGAACTTAGATGAACTGATCAACTGTCCAACTTCAATCTGGCTCGATGACCTATCTAGGGCAAAAATTAGCGGTTCTGATGCTCATTCTTTACCATCACGGATCGCCACATCAGCCGTTGTGGGTGTTACAACTAATCCCAGCATATTTGGTTCAGCAATAAGTTCTGGCTCAGAGTATTCCAATGACATCAAAGTTATGAAGGGTTCTTCGGTTGATGACGTCATAGAAAAATTGACGACAGATGATGTTCGAGCCGCATGTGATCTTATGTACCCAATATTTAAGAGCAGTCACGGTATCGACGGTCGCGTGAGTATTGAAGTGGACCCGACTCTTGCACATGACACGCAAGCGACGATCAATGCCGGTCAAAAACTCTGGAAGATTATCGACAGAGCCAATGTGATGATTAAAGTGCCTGCAACATTAGAGGGTTTGCCAGCAATCACAGCTCTCTTGGCAGCTGGAATAAGTGTGAACGTAACTTTAATTTTTTCAATAAAGCGATATGGCCAGGTAATTGATGCATTCATGAAAGGTGTACAGGAGTGCAACGATCCATCAAAGATACACTCGGTCGCATCATTCTTCATCAGCAGAATTGATTCTTCAATCGATGCCCAACTTAAAGAAATAGGTTCGCCTCAAGCTTTATCTCTGTTGGGCAAAGCCGCTATAGCAAACGCTCATTTGGCTTATCAATTATTTGAAGAGAAATTCAACTCACCCGCATGGAAGGCGCTGGAAACCAAGGGTGCGCACAAACAAAGACCATTGTGGGCATCAACTGGGGTCAAGGATCCTTCATACCCAGATACGCAATACGTGGTGGAGTTAATCGCTCCGGATACCGTGAACACAATGCCACAATCCACGCTAGATGCACTCATTGATCATGGGGTATTGCGCGGAGACACTGTTACAGGAAATTACCAACAAGCAATACAGGTTCTCAAGGGATTATCTGATGTAAATGTTTCACTCGATGATGTTACTACTGAGCTTGAGATTGATGGAGTTAAGAAGTTTGCCCAGGCTTGGAATGATCTTCAGAAAAATGTCGAAGCTGCACTGCAAGAATGATTAAAGTTAGCGGCAGCGCTGTAGCAACTATCGATCGATCTTGCCCAGAGTACAAGGCCTTATTGGATGCCCATTCAAGATTAGCCAAGAAAGACAACACGCTCTGGGGAAAACAGGCAGAGGCAGAGGCAGAGGCAGCGATCAGGCTGAATTGGGTGGACCTACCCAATGATTCGCGCGATCTTCTGCCCACTTTAGATGCTCTTGCGGCAAAACATCGCGATAAAACCTTTTTTATACTGTGCGGAATGGGTGGATCCTCATTAGGCCCCGAAGTCATCGCAGTAACTCATCAAAAGAGTTTATTTGTTTTGGACTCTACCGATCCTAATCATGTACAGAGAGCTCTGGGAAATGATTTATCGAAAACTTTAGTAATTATCAGTTCTAAATCAGGCACGACAATTGAAACTATGTCTCACCGATCAATCTTTGAAGAAGCATTTGAAAAGCAATCTCTAGATCCCACTGCGCACATGGTTTTTGTAACCGATCCTGATTCGCCATTGGACGAACGAGTTCGCAAGCATGGCTATTCTGTAATAAATGCTGATCCTCACGTTGGTGGTCGATTTAGTGTTCTCAGTGCTTTTGGACTTGTACCTGCTGCCTTAATCGGCGTAGATGTTTCGGTCCTGTTAGATGATGCTAATGATGCCAAAAAGTCTTTTCTGCTAGATCCTAATCTCGTATGTGATATCGCATTTTTGCTCGCATACCAAAGTGATCAGTACGTTGCATTTAATGACTCTGATAGCGGTTTGCCAGGGTTAAGTGATTGGGTTGAGCAATTGATTGCCGAATCCACTGGAAAAAATCAAATTGGACGATTACCGATCGTTGTCAAAGATTTTAAGGATGTACACGGGGGTAACTGCTTCAACGTTGCATTTAGTGGAAATGCAGATTTAGTAGTACAAGCTGATCTATCTGCACAGTTTATTCTTTGGGAGTGGGTCACTTCCCTGCTTTGTTTTGCTCTTAAGGTAGATCCCTTTAATCAGCCAAATGTTACCGAAGCAAAAGATGCAACTTCGAAACTTTTGTCACAATGGAAGGGATCCAAGCCCGTTTTTAATGCAGATCACGTTGAAGCAGCTGTTGAGATATACGGAAAAGGCTCAAGTGTAAAAGATGCACTCAATCTTTTAATTGCATCGGTTCCAACTGATGGATATATCGCCGTCATGGCCTATCTTGATCGATTCGATGATTCGGCTCTTGCTGAACTTCAATCCATACTTTCTCAAAAAGCTGATAGGCCTGTCACATTTGGCTGGGGTCCACGATTTTTACATTCAACTGGCCAGTTTCATAAAGGTGGACAACCAAATGGTGTTTTTCTTCAGATTACGGGTGAACACCAAAGCGAAATAAAAATACCTGGAGAAGAAATTGACCTAAGCACACTCATCGCTGCACAAGCTCTAGGCGATGCCAATGCCTTAACATTAAGAAAGTACCCTCTGCTTCGATTTAACTTAAAGAGCAGAAAAGATGGAATTACAGAACTAATAGCTGCTGCAAAATCTCTTTAAAGAAGATTACTCGTCGTCTCCACGTAATCTACGAAGTGCATCTTCTAAAAGTCTCTCGCCCTCTGAATCTGTACGTCGCTCTTTAACGTATGCAAGGTGCGTCTTGTAAGGCTCATTTTTAATTGGGCTCGGTGGATTGTTGCGATCTCTACCTGCAGGGTAGCCACATTTTGGACAATCCCATTCAGCTGGGATCACCACAGTCTCTTCAACTGCAAATGATGGACGAACTTCATGTCCGTTTGCACACCAGTAAGAGACGTAGGCACGAGCAATCGAATCTCCGCGTTCTGCCTCGCCCATCGGGCCAGCACCAACACGACTTCCGCGAATTGCACTTGCCATTTAGGACTCCTTAGTTAGTGAAACGAAAAATCTAAAGATTTACTATTGAACTATTTAAGCAAAAGCGAAAGAGCCACAACGAGAGAGAACCACACGCCACCGGCTACGATCGTTATTCGATCAAGGTTTCGCTCTACTACTGAAGATCCACCATAATTTGAAGAGATACCTCCACCAAACATGTCAGAGAGTCCGCTTCCCTTACCTTTGTGCAGAAGCACCAAAAGAATCATGAGGGTACTTGTAACCATTAATGCAATTGAGAGACCTAGTATCACTTTTCTAAAACTCCTAGTTCGTAGAGGGCAAGGATACCCGTCTTAAAGGCTAAATGTTTACTCGGCTACCGCGTAGAACTTGGCAATTTTGGCCAATTCCTCAGGATCCAGGCTAGCCCCACCGATTAAGGCACCATCAACATCTTCTTTTTTCATGATTTCAACGATGTTCGAAGATTTCACAGATCCACCATAAAGAATCCGAATGTTGCTAGCGATGTCAGCAGATCCTATGTTCTCAATCTCTTCGCGAATTGCAGCGCAAACTTCTTGAGCATCTTCAGGTGTTGCAGTTTTGCCAGTTCCTATCGCCCATACCGGTTCATAAGCGATTGTAATTTTCTTCAACTCTGGCTTTGTGAAACCTTCTAAACCGGCACGAAGTTGACGAACAACATGTGAAACATGCATACCTGATTCACGGACGGATAGCTCTTCTCCTACGCAAAATATTGGCGTGAGTTCATTAGCTAGCGCTGCTTTGATTTTACGATTTATCAGGGAGTCACTCTCATTATGAATAGCGCGACGTTCTGAGTGACCAATAATGACGTAAGTGCAACCGAGTTTCTTCAACATTGAACCTGATATGTCACCAGTAAAAGCGCCACTGTTTTCAGGAGATAAATCTTGTGCGCCATATTGAAGGCGCAAACGATCACCATCTACCAAGGTTTGGATTGAGCGAATATCGGTAAATGGAGGAATGACAGCAACATCCACCGCGTCGTAATCTTTATCGCCTAAACCATAGACCAGTTTTTGAGCAACGGCTATCGCTTCTAGATGATTTAAATTCATCTTCCAGTTACCAGCCATCAATGGCTTACGCATTTTTATCTCCTCTATTTCTTGGAAGTTTAATCTTAATTAACCCAAATCTAAGGCTATTAGCCCTGGCAGTTTCTTGCCTTCTAAATACTCAAGTGAGGCACCGCCGCCTGTAGAAATGTACCCAAACTGTGAATCTTGAAATCCTAAAGCACGAACAGCAGCAGCTGAGTCGCCTCCCCCAACAACACTAATTCCTTTAACCTGCGTTAATGCTTGACCGACGGTCTTTGTACCTGATGCAAAATTTGGAAACTCAAACACTCCCATTGGTCCATTCCAGAAAACTGTTTTACATTTAACAATCTCAGATGCAAATTTCTCTGCAGAGTTCGGACCGATATCTAGACCCATCTGATCTACTGGGATTTGATCAACTGATACCAATGTAGGAACCGCATCAGGTGAAAATGAAGGTGCGACTATTATGTCCGTAGGTAAAAGCAAAAGTACTCCGTTCTCTTTGGCCTTTTCGATCAACTCCTTGACGATATCCAGCATCTCATTTTCAACTAAAGACGTACCAATCTCTTTGCCCTGAGCCTTCAGGAATGTGAAAACCATTCCTCCACCTATTGCAAGTACATCTACTTTGCTAAGCAAATTCTCAATCACGGCCAATTTGTCGGAGATTTTTGCCCCGCCAAGTACAACACCATAAGGTCTCTCAGGTTTTTCCGTGAGCGTTTTTAGAACCTTAACTTCGGCGCCAATCAGAGAACCAGCAGCATGCGGAAGTAACTTAGGAAGATCAAAGACGGATGCATGCTTTCTGTGTACCGCTCCGAAGCCATCTCCGACGTAAAAATCTGCATACGATGCCAACTCTTTTGCAAAGTTTTCACGTTCAACATCGTCTTTACTAGTTTCAAAAGATGAGAATCTAATGTTTTCAAGAAGAAGAATCTCGCCAGATTTTAAGGAGCTAACCATTTCGGCAACCGCATTTCCTGTGATCTCCTGTGAAAACTTAACTTCTTGTTTCAAAAGTTCTCCGATTCGCTTGGCAATAGGTGCCAAAGAGAACTCCGCAGCTGGGCCATTTTTTGGACGCCCAAGGTGTGCGGCAATCACCACTGATGCGCCTTTACTTAACAAAAGCTGAATCGTTGGCAAGCTAGCCTTTATCCGCCCATCATCTTTAATGACGCCATCTTTAATTGGCACATTAAGATCACAGCGCAAAAAAACCCGCTTGCCTTTTAAATCAACAGTTGACAGTTCTGGCATTACAGAGTTTTGCCAATATAACCGATTAGATCGACTAAGCGGTTTGAATAACCCCACTCATTGTCATACCAACCGACAACTTTGACTTGATTACCAATAACTTTTGTTAAATCCGAATCAAAAATGCATGATGAAGGATCTGTCACAATGTCTGAAGAGACGATTGGATCTTCAGTGTAAGTTAGATAGCCCTTAAGCTCGCCTTGAGCCGCTGCCTTCATCGCAGCATTAATTTCTTGAACCGTTGCTTCTTTAGCCAACTCAACCGTTAAATCGGTTGCAGAGCCCGTTGGGATTGGAACTCGCATTGCATACCCATCAAGTTTTCCTTTGAGTTCTGGAAGAACAAGTGAAATCGCTTTTGCAGCACCTGTTGAGGTTGGGATCATGTTGGTTGCAGCCGCGCGTGCACGTCGCAAATCCTTATGAGGAAAATCCAAAATTGGTTGGTCGTTTGTATAGGCGTGGATTGTCGTCATTAAGCCCTTAACGATTCCCCAGTTGTCATTTAGCACTTTTGCCATTGGTGCAAGGCAGTTAGTTGTACATGAAGCGTTCGAGATAATGTGATGTTTACTTCCATCGTATTTCAGGTGGTTAACACCCATAACAATTGTGATGTCCTCATCTGATGCCGGAGCAGAAATGATGACTTTTTTAGCTCCTGCTGTGATGTGCTTTTGTGCATCTGCAGCTTTAGTAAAAATTCCAGTAGATTCAACTACTACGTCGGCCTTAACCGATGCCCATGGAAGGTTTGCTGGATCTCTTTCTGAAAAAACTTTGATCGTTTTACCATCAACAGTGATCGAATCATCGGTGAAAGTAACCTTTAGGCCAAGGCGTCCTAGGATCGAATCGTATTTAAGTAGGTGGGCAAGGGTTTCATTGGGAGTTAGATCGTTGATTCCAACGATATTGATATCTGGATTGGTAAGGCTAGCTCGGAAGAAATTGCGCCCGATACGTCCAAAGCCGTTGATTCCTACATTAATCATGATTGAGTCCTTCGTTCTAGTGGGGCTCTAGGTGAAAATGAAGAAACCCCGTTATTGGTGGTTGATACATCTGCCACAACATTGGGGTCTTGTGAGAAATCTTATCAGTGAGAGGACCGCCACAGTTGCTTCTGTCGCAATCAATTGAGCAGATCTGGTGATAATCCACTCTCAGTATCGGGAATTCCCAACTCGCCAGCACGCTTATCGGCCATTGCTAACAAGCGTCGAATACGCCCGGCGATCGCATCTTTAGTCATTGCCGGAGTTGCCAACGAGCCCAGTTCTTCTAGTGATGCCTGTCCATGATTAATGCGAAGCTCTCCTGCCTCTTTCAAGTGATCAGGAATTGTCGGACCTAAAATCTCCATCGCTCTTTGCACTCGAGCAGCTGCAGCGACTGCAGCTCGCGCAGACCTACGTAAATTTGCATCATCAAAATTTGCAAGACGATTTGCCGTAGCCCTTACCTCACGACGCATTCGGCGCTCTTCCCACGCCATCACACTTTCATGTGCACCAAGTCGTGTTAACAAAACCCCAATAGCATCACCATCTCGAATTACAACTCGATCTACTCCACGTACTTCACGGGCCTTTGCCGCAATTCCCATACGACGTGCTGCTCCAACAAGTGCTAAAGCAGCCTCTGGTCCTGGGCATGTAATTTCTAATGAGGATGAGCGTCCAGGTTCTGTTAATGAACCATGTGCGATAAAGGCACCACGCCATGCGGCCTCAGAGTCACAAATTGCTGCAGAGACTACTTGCGGCGGAAGACCTCTGACTGGGCGACCGTTAGAATCAACAAGTCCTGTCTGACGCGCAAGTGCATCTCCCTCATTAATCACACGCACAACATAGCGAGAACCTTTTCGCAATCCGCCAGATGATAAAACTGCCAAATCTGAATCATGACCATAAATGTCAGCAATGTCCTTGCGTAATCTTCTGGCACTTTGGGATGTATCTAGTTCAACTTCAATTACTATCTTGCCGGCTGCTAGATGTAATCCCCCAGCAAAACGAAGAAGGGCAGAGACCTCGGCTTTTCGGCAACACGGCTTGGTTATCGCGATACGCGAAAGCTCATCTTTTACTGATGCAGTCATTGCCATGGCGTAATCCAACCAGTTACTTAAGGTAAATGTGGCTGAAACTAAAGAAATTTTATTCTCTAGATCTCTCAACCCGAGGTTGATACTTGAATCGCGATCTCTTGTTTTTGAATATTCCTATTCGCGACCAACGTCACGATGAGTTGGGTGAGCTGATATTTCACTTCCCAATTCATTGAGTTGTCGAGCAATTTCGGCAGTAATCGCAACACTTCGATGTTTGCCACCCGTACATCCGACTGCAATAGTTACAAACTTCTTTCCCTCTCGCAGATACCCGATCAACATTGAGTTCACTAGGTGAACGTAGTCGGATACAAAATCAGCAACTCCATCGCTGCCTAACACCGCCGAACTAACCTGGGGCGTTAGCCCTGTTAATGGGCGTAACTCCGGATTCCAATGGGGATTGGGAATGAAGCGACAATCCAATACTAGGTCTGCATCCACTGGTATCCCGTACTTATACCCAAATGAGAGCACATTGATTCGTACGCCTTGAATTTTCCCTTTACCAAAAATTTCGCCTACTCTTTTTTCCAACTGGTGCACATTCAAATTGGTTGTATCGATCGCAACATCAGATTGTGATCGGACCTCTTCAAGTTTTTCACGTTCACGAGAAATTCCATCAACAATACGATCCTGTCCTTGCAGAGGATGGGGACGCCTAGTTGATTCAAAACGTTGCACTAAAGCTTGATCTGTTGCGTCGAGAAAGACTAAACGATATTCAAGTGACTCTGACTTTAACTGCGCTAAAGCAACTGAGAGCTCATCAAAAAACTCTCCCCCACGAACATCTACGACAACTGCTAACTCTTTTCCTTGAGGACCTGTCCCTTTTGAAACTAACGCAGATAACAAGGCAGGTGGAAGGTTATCTACGACATACCAACCTAGATCTTCCAAAGCATGGGCAACCGTAGATCTACCAGCGCCCGACATGCCGGTAAGGATCAGGGTTTCGTTTGAACTCATAGATTAATTATCGCTGATTTCACCAGATTCGGTGTTTACTTTCTGAACAGAAATTCCCTCTAAATAGCTTTCGATCACTGATGCAATCTTGCCCCCAATGCCTGGTGTCGCAGCGATCTCCTCTACCGAGGCCTTTCGGATTGCCGCTACAGAACCAAAACGTTCTAATAATGAGGCTCTTCGCGCAGAACCTAACTGTGGAATCTCATCCAGAATCGATTCCAACATTATCTTTGAACGCCTGGAGCGATGGAAGGTGATTGCAAAACGATGAGCCTCATCTCTTATTCTTTGCAGAAGATATAGACCTTCACTATTTCGGGGAAGGATAAGTGGATCTTTCGAACCAGGAATCCATACCTCTTCTAATCGTTTTGCTAGTCCACAAAGGGCAATGTCTGTAATTCCTAATTCATCTAATGCTCGTTGAGCCGCATTAACTTGTGGTTGCCCACCATCGACAAGGATTAATTGAGGCGGATATGCAAATTTGCTCGGCTTTCCACCAAGCTCTGCCACCTCCGCTTCATTCTCTTTACGATCATCAAGAAGACGCTTCAACCTGCGAGTGATTACTTGATGCATCGCACGTGTGTCATCAAAGCCCTGGCTGGTATCAATAATGAATCGTCGATACTCGCTCTTCTTAATCATTCCATCCTCAAAAACCACCATTGATGCAACAACTGACGTTCCGGAAATATTTGAAATATCAAAGCATTCAATTCGAAGTGGAGTACGTCCTAGGTTGAGGTGTTCTTCGATTTCAGTAAGTGCCTTGCCACTCACCGCGGCATCTGTTGCACGCTTACTCAGATATTGAATTAATGAGTATTGAGCATTTCTCTTAACCGTCTGCAACAGTTCCACCTTCTCGCCTCGCTGTGGAACTTTGATCTCTACCTTAGTGGAACCTATTTGACCCAGCCACTGTTCTAGTTGTTCCTTATCGGCAGGATCTGAGCTGATGTAGATGTTACGAGGAACTGCAATCGCGCCGGTTCCATAGATTGAATACAAAAGAGCAGTCAACTCATCTTGGCCTTCAAGCACCATCTCTTGATCGACTATCCATGACCTTGAACCCTTTACCGATCCCCGCTGCATGGAAAAAATTGAGCCAGCTGCATGAAAACCGTCATGATAAATAGAAATGAAATCTCCATCTAGATCGTCTGAGAAATTTCCTTCAGTAGATTTCTGAGCTTTTTCAAAAGATTCAATTTGATCTCTCAACCGGGCGGCTCTTTCAAACTCTTCATGTGCTGCAGCTGTATCCATCTCTTCATGAAGTTTAGGAAGGATGTTTTCCATTCCCGACTCCATGAAATCGTTTAATCGACTGGCTAACTTCTTATGCTCTTCCTGTGAAATCCAACCTACACATGGTGCTGCGCACTTTCCGATGTCTCCCAATAAGCATTGACGTTTGCTTCGTTGAGCACGAGAGAAATTTGATGAAGAACAGGATCTAACTGGAAAAACTTTGAGTAAGACATCAAAGGTGTTTCGCAGAGCCCATGCATTTGTGTAAGGACCAAAGTATTTTAAGCCAGGACGCTTATCTTTACGCGTAATGAAGATCATTGGGTATTCATCATTAAGGGAAAGAGCCAAGTATGGATAGGACTTGTCGTCTTTAAACTGAACGTTGTATTTAGGCTGATACTGCTTGATCCAACTAAACTCTAAAGCCAGCGCCTCTAACTCCGTGCTCACGATAGTCCAGTCAACACGAACCGCCTCATGAACCATGCGATTGGTTTTTGTAGCAAGATTTGCCTGAAAGTAGTTACTCAAACGGTTCTTTAGATTCTTTGCCTTTCCAACATAAATGACTTTGTCCTGCTTGTTATAAAAGCGATAGACCCCTGGATGCTCAGGTATGTTGTTAGGCCGATAACTCTTTGGATCTGCCATTGGACTACTTCTTCGCTGGTGTTTTTCTATTAGTTTTTAGGATCTCGCCTAGGAACTGACCTGTGTAACTTTCTTTGACTGCAGATACCGTCTCGGGAGTGCCCTCTGCTACGACCATTCCACCTCGGAATCCACCTTCGGGTCCCATATCAATGACCCAATCAGAGCATTTAATGACGTCGAGATTATGTTCGATTACTACAACTGTGTTTCCTGTATCTACCAATCGGTTTAGAACAGTCAAGAGTTTATTTACATCTTCAAAGTGCAATCCAGTTGTGGGTTCATCCAAAACATAAATAGTTCGACCGGTAGAACGCCGTTGTAGTTCAGTGGCTAGCTTTACGCGCTGTGCCTCTCCACCTGACAAAGTTGGAGCCGATTGACCGAGTCGGACATAACCAAGTCCAACATCGTTTAGTGTCTTTAAGTATCTTGCAATTGCTGGAACTGATTCGAAAAAACTACCTGCCTGTTCGATTGGCATGTTGAGTACTTCGGCAATTGTTTTCCCCTTGTAGTGAACTTCAAGAGTTTCTCGGTTATAGCGCGCTCCATGACAAACTTCGCATGGAACATATACATCCGGAAGAAAATTCATCTCAATTGTTATTGTGCCGTCACCAGAGCAGTTTTCGCAGCGTCCACCTTTAACGTTAAAAGAGAAGCGACCCTGCTGGTACCCACGAATTTTGGCTTCACTAGTTTCGGCAAAAAGTGCGCGAATCTTGTCGAATACACCCGTATATGTTGCGGGATTTGATCTGGGAGTACGTCCAATTGGTGATTGATCAACATGAACAACTTTATCCAGATGCTCGACGCCGGCTACGGTTCGATGTCTTCCAGGAACTAACCGTGCTCCATTTAGTTTATTAGCCAAAACTACATAGAGAATGTCATTTACAAGGGTTGATTTTCCTGAACCACTTACCCCTGTTACCGCGACAAAAACACCTAAAGGTACTTCAACTTCAATATCTTTCAAGTTGTTCTCTTTGGCGCCCTTAATTACAAGTTTACGTTTAGGATCTATAGCTCGACGTATTTTTGGCACTTCAATTGATTTTCTACCTGATAGATAAGCACCCGTAATTGATTCTTTTGAATTTATGAGATCTTCATAACTTCCCGATACGACTACATGTCCACCGTGCTCGCCAGCACCTGGCCCAATATCTACGATCCAGTCAGCTGTTCGAATTGTCTCTTCATCGTGCTCAACAACAATTAATGTATTGCCCAAGTCACGCAGGCGAGTAAGAGTCTCGATTAAACGTTTGTTGTCCCTTTGATGTAATCCAATAGAAGGTTCATCCAAAACATAGAGAACACCAACTAAACCACTACCTATTTGGGTTGCAAGTCGAATGCGCTGGGCCTCACCACCTGAGAGTGAACCGGCAGGCCTTGCAAGAGAAAGATAGTCCAAGCCAACATCAAGTAAGAAGCCAAGTCGTGCATGTACTTCTTTCATTACGCGCTCTGCTATTTGAGCCTCACGTTTATTCAGTTTGATCTGTTTCAAAAATACTGCGCAATCGGCAATAGAAAGTTCACAAATTTCTGCGATATTTTTATCGCCAATAGTCACAGCCAAAACTTCAGGCTTTAGTCTGGCGCCATTGCATGCCTCGCATGCGATTTGACGCATGTACGCCTCATATTTATCACGGCTGT
This sequence comes from Actinomycetota bacterium, assembly GCA_009702925.1. Lineage (GTDB taxonomy): Bacteria > Actinomycetota > Actinomycetes > Nanopelagicales > Nanopelagicaceae > Planktophila. The sequence continues at coordinate 5,050 of WLHC01000006.1, read as the reverse complement.
AATCACTATCGGTCTCGCTATGCCTGCGATGAATAAATGGAATAACGCCTTCGAAACCAGTTGTGTAGTTGCGGGCTCCATATCTTCCCTTGTACTTCATTTTTATTTCATATTCATACCCATTTAAGATTGCTTCACGCGCTTTTGCCGAGATCTTTTTCCATGGAGTATCAAGCGAGAAAGGGAGATCTTTGGCCAAGGCCTCTAATAATCTTAAGAAGTAGTCAGATGACTGGCCGCCTGACCATGGGGCGATTGCTCCATCATTAATCGAGATTGAATCATCGGGAATAATTAATTCTTCATCAACTTCTAACTTTGTTCCGATGCCAGAACACTCGACGCATGCTCCAAATGGTGAGTTGAAAGAAAACGAACGGGGTTCTAACTCTTCGAATGAAAGTTCGCACTCATGGCAGGCTAGATGTTCGCTGAAAACTCTTTCTTTCCCAGCTGCTTTGGCATCGACGAAATCTAAAATAACAATTCCAGAAGCTAATCGAAGGGCAGTTTCAATTGAATCCGTCAACCTCGTTTTGCTTTCCGGTTTTGCAGTTAATCGATCAATGACAACTTCGATGGTGTGCTTTTCTTGTTTCTTAAGTTTAGGTGCATCGCTTAACGCAACTACTTCTCCATCAATTCGCGCTCTTGAATAACCTTGCGTTATCAAATCGTTAAAGAGTTCGAGAAACTCTCCCTTTCGTGCTCTTACAACTGGTGCTAGAACTGAAAACTTTGTCGTTGGTGGGAGCTCTAAAATCTGATCAACTATCTGTTGTGGTGACTGGCGAGTAACTGCTTTTTTACACTTAGGACAATGTGGTCGACCAGCTCTTGCAAAGAGAAGCCGTAAATAGTCATAAACTTCCGTGATAGTACCTACTGTTGAGCGAGGATTTCTATTGGTGGATTTTTGATCGATAGAAACAGCCGGAGATAACCCCTCGATAAAGTCAACATCTGGTTTATCCATTTGGCCCAAAAATTGGCGAGCATAAGCAGAAAGAGATTCGACATAGCGTCGTTGACCCTCGGCAAAGATTGTGTCGAAAGCTAAAGATGATTTACCCGAGCCAGATAAACCTGTAAAGACTACAAGTGATTCTCTGGGTAGCTCAATTGAAACATTTTTTAGATTGTGTTCGCGAGCACCGCGCACAATCAACTTGTCGATGCTCACTTCACACTCCTGCTTCTTCCATCATCCGCAGTTCTTTTTTCAAAATCTTGATCTCATCACGCAATCTAGCGGCGACTTCAAATTGAAGTTCAGCTGCGGCGTTTTTCATCTGGTCAGTCAGAGAGCCTATCAATGCAATCAAATCCTTGCGCGGAAGCGATATGGATTTCTCATCGAATAAACCCGAGACAGTTGACTTTTTGGATGAGGATTTTTCGTGGGCCAAAAGTTCTTCGGTATCTTCGCTCTCTCGATTGATCAGGTCCGTAATATCTGCGATTTTCTTACGTAGAGGTTGAGGATCTACGCCACGCTCAAGATTGTATGCAACTTGTTTAGCTCTGCGTCGGTTGGTCTCATCTATTGCTTTTGCCATTGATGCAGTGATGTTGTCTGCATACATGTGTACTTCTCCGGAGACATTTCGTGCCGCACGACCAATTGTTTGAATTAAGGATGTTGCAGAACGCAGGAAGCCTTCCTTATCGGCGTCGAGAATAGATACGAGTGAAACTTCAGGCAGATCTAACCCTTCACGTAACAAGTTGATACCAATCAAAACATCATATTCACCTGTTCTTAGTTCGCGGAGTAATTCAACTCTTCGCAACGTATCTACTTCCGAGTGAAGATAACGAACATTTACCCCCTTCTCTTGGAGATAGTCGGTGAGATCTTCTGACATTTTTTTGGTTAATGTGGTTACTAAGACACGCTCATTACGGGCTGCTCGAATGTTTATCTCCTGCAGAAGATCATCTATTTGACCCTTGATTGGCTTAATCACGATTGCAGGATCGACCAACCCTGTTGGTCGAATGACTTGCTCAACTACGTCATTGTTAACTTTTCCTAATTCATACTTGCCAGGTGTTGCAGATAGGTAGAGCTTTTGTCCTGTTCTTTCGATAAATTCAGGAAATTTGAGAGGTCTGTTATCGAGTGCGCTCGGAAGCCTGAAACCATGTTCAACCAAGGTTCTTTTTCTCGATGCATCGCCTTCGAACATAGCTCCCAGTTGCGGAACAGTTACGTGGCTTTCATCGATTACAACTAAAAAATCCTCTGGAAAGTAATCGAGCAAACAATGTGGAGCAGAACCTGCTGGACGATCATCTAAATGGCGAGAATAGTTTTCGATTCCACTGCAAAATCCAATCTGTTCCATCATCTCTATATCAAAAGTTGTACGCATTCTTAATCTTTGAGCTTCAAGCAATTTACCTTGCTTTTCCAAGAGGTTGAGTTGCACCTGTAATTCATCTTGTATGTCACCTATTGCACGCTTCATGGTTTCAGGTCCAGCTGCATAGTGAGTTGCCGGAAAAATATACATCTCTTGCTCATCTGCGATGATCTCGCCGGTTAAGGGATGAAGTGTTGAGATCTTCTCAATTTCATCTCCAAACATCTCTATGCGTATTGCTAGCTCTTCATACATCGGAATAATCTCGATTGTGTCACCACGCACTCTGAATGTTCCACGTTCAAATGCCATGTCATTTCGCTTGTACTGGACGTCGACAAACTTTCTGAGCAGAGAGTTTCGTTCTATTTCATCGCCAACGCGTAGGCGAACCATTCGATCCACATACTCCTGGGGTGTTCCAAGGCCATAAATACAGGAAACTGTTGCAACAACAATCACATCTCGCCTAGTTAGCAATGAATTTGTAGCTGAGTGTCGAAGCCTTTCGACCTCTTCATTGACTGATGAATCCTTTTCAATGAAAGTATCGGTTTGTGGCACGTAAGCCTCTGGTTGGTAATAGTCGTAATAGGAAACGAAGTATTCAACCGCGTTATTTGGAAGTAGTTCACGAAACTCATTTGCTAACTGAGCAGCCAAAGTCTTGTTAGGTGCCAGTACTAAAGTTGGTCTTTGAAGCTTCTCAATCAACCAAGCAGTCGTCGCTGATTTTCCAGTTCCGGTGGCACCTAGAAGTACGACATCTTGTTCGCCAGCTTCTATCCGGCGAGTAATCTCTTTAATTGCTTCTGGCTGATCACCGGCCGGAACATAGTCACTAATCACCTGAAAGGGTGCGACTGAACGTTGCAGATCAGATACCGGGCGCATTTTCCTAGCCTACTTACAAAGTATCGTTGATGCTATCCCAGATGTTTTCGACTTGGCGTAGAAGTTCATCTTCATTCCCATTATTTTCTATCAGAAAATCAGCAACCTCTTCGCGTTCAGGGCGGGTGGCTTGTGAGGCTATTCGGGCATCGATCTCTGATTTTTGCATACCCCTGGAACGCAATCTTTCAACTCTATTTTCATACTCAGACTCAACAGTGATTACAAGATCAAAGCGATCTTGAGATTTTGTCTCAACCAATAATGGAATTTCATATACCAGTACTTCATTATCTTTCAAAGATGAAACAGCAAATTCAAATTTCTTTTTCACAAAAGGGTGAACTATTGCTTCTAGCTTTGACTTTAAAATTGGATCTTTAAAAATTGATTCAGCTAATGCTTTACGGTTTATTTCACCATTGAGCAAAATGGCGTCTCCAAAAATACTTACAACCTCATCAAATCCCTTAGATCCGCGTTCAATGGCTTCTCGGGAAAGTTGATCAGCATCAATAACAAATGCGCCAAGCTCGGCGAAATATTGAGCAGCCAAGGATTTGCCGCTTCCAATTCCGCCAGTTAAAGCAATTACTCGCATGTGCCAATCGTATCTTTTCTACTTGTAAAGATTGGTGATCTTGCATCCATTAACGGAAAATGGAAAAGGCCCAGCATGATCGCTAGGCCTTTTTCATAGGAACTAATTATTCGCTTTGGGTTACTTCCTCTGGCGTAGCAGCTGCGTCAGCTACTTTTGCTTCGGCTTTCTGCTTTTTGTGTGCCATGAAGCGTTCCTTAGCAAGAGAGTATTGAGCTTCCCACTCTTCGCGCTGGCTTTCATATCCTGGCTTCCACTCTTGAGTGTCTGCATCAAAACCTTCTGGATAGATAAAGTTACCGGCAGCATCGTAGCGAGCAGACATTCCATATTGAGATGGATCGAAAGCTTCGATTTCAATTTCGTGACCTTCATTGGCCTGCTTCAAAGATAATGAAATTCGACGACGCTCTAGATCGATATCGATAATCTTGACGAACAGTTCATCATCAACTTGAACAACTTGCTCTGGAATTTCAACATGGCGCTCTGCCAACTCTGAAATATGTACAAGACCTTCGATTCCTTCATGCACACGAATAAATGCACCGAATGGAACTAGCTTTGTTACAACGCCAGGAACAACCTGATTAATTGTGTGTGTGCGAGCAAATGCTTGCCAAGGATCCTCTTGGGTTGCCTTAAGTGAAAGTGAAACACGTTCACGTTCAAAATCAACTTCTAGAACTTCTACTGTTACTTCATCGCCAACTTCGACAACTTCACCTGGGTGATCAATGTGCTTCCAAGAAAGCTCTGATACGTGAACAAGACCATCAACTCCACCAAGATCAACGAATGCACCAAAGTTTACGATGGATGAAATAACACCTGAGCGAACTTGACCCTTCTCAAGTTGATTAAGGAAAGTTGTGCGTGACTCAGATTGAGTCTGCTCTAGGAAAGCACGGCGAGAGAGAACAACGTTGTTGCGGTTCTTATCAAGTTCAATAATGCGTGCTTCAACTTGCTTGCCAATGTATGGCGTTAAGTCGCGAACACGACGCATTTCTACAAGAGATGCCGGCAAGAATCCACGAAGACCAATGTCTACGATTAAGCCACCTTTAACAACTTCAATAACAGTTCCGACGACAACCTCGTCGCGCTCCTTCTTGCCTTCGATGTCTCCCCATGCACGCTCGTACTGTGCGCGCTTCTTAGAAAGAATCAGGCGACCCTCTTT
>WLHC01000057.1 GCA_009702925.1 Actinomycetota bacterium | reverse complement strand
GTAGTTTGGCGACCATGTCAGAGAAGCAAAGCTCTGCGTGGTCGCCAAGCCCGCGTGAATTAGAACGCCGCAGATCTAGGCGTGCAATTAGCCGCAAGCAAGCAATCATTGCTGCGGCTTCTTCAATTCTTGTCCTAGGAACATTGTCCTTAATTCTTGTGACATCTCCTGGTTGGGAAATCTTTAAAGCAACTTTTTTTGATCTTGGTTATGGTGTAGAGGTATTTCCAACTGTAATTAAAGGTTTATGGATCAACCTTCAATTAACTTTTATTGGGGGTGCAGCAATCGGTGTTATCGCACTTGGTTTAGCTCTTATGCGCACCACTAAATCACCTGCGCTCACACCATTTAGATTTTTAGCAACTGCCTACGTTGATATCTTTCGCGGAGCTCCACTTATTTTGATTATCTTGTTAGTTGGTTTTGGTGTTCCAGCACTTGGACTATCAGGCATTCCAAGTAATGTAATTTTTCTAGGAACAGTTGCAGTTGTGCTTACATACTCGGCATATGTAGCAGAAGTTATTCGAAGTGGAATTCTCTCCATACACCCTAGCCAGAGAGCAGCAGCTAGATCACTGGGTTTGACCTCAGGACAGACAATGCGCTTTGTGGTTTTGCCACAGGCGATTCGTCGAGTAGTTCCACCGTTACTTAATGATTTTGTCTCACTCCTTAAAGACACAGGACTTGTATCAATTCTTGGAGTAACAGATGCTGTTCGTGCGGCGCAAATTAACGCAAGCCGTACCTTTAATTACACACCTTATGTTGTAGCTGCAATCCTGTTTTTGCTCATAACTATTCCGATGACGCGCTACACAGATCGCGCAATTAGACAGCGAACAAATGCCCAAAACTCTGAAGGGGCAATCTAGTGAGCAACGTCTTAGAGCTAGTCAATGTGCGTAAGTCCTTTGATACCGAACTCGTACTCAATAATCTTTCATTGAGCGTTCCAGAACACACTGCAACAGTTTTAATCGGTGCCTCTGGCTCTGGAAAATCAACACTTCTGCGTTGTATCAATCTTTTGGAGACAATTGATGACGGCCAGATTTTCTTGGATGGTAAAGAGATCTCTGATCCACTTATCAATGTTGATGAGATTCGCCGAAATTTAGGAATGGTTTTTCAATCTTTTAACTTGTTTCCACATAAAACTGTTTTAGAAAATATCACGCTTTCACCCATCAAGGTTCACGGCAAAAGCAAAGATGAAGCTAACACACATGCTCTAGCTCTTTTAAAGCGCTTTGATCTATCCGATAAAGCTGACCAATATCCAGATCGACTCAGCGGTGGCCAACAGCAACGTGTTGCGATCATCAGATCTCTCGCAGTAAATCCACGATTGCTTTTACTCGACGAAGTTACATCAGCTTTGGATCCAGTTTTGGTTAATGAAGTTCTATCTTCAGTTCGGGACCTTAAGTTGGATGGAATGACCATGGTGCTTGCCACCCATGAAATGGGATTTGCCACACAGGTAGCCGATGAAGTCTGCTTCCTGGAATCGGGAAGCATCATCGAGCGCGGCACCCCGGAACAAGTCCTTAGAAACCCAGTCAATCCAAAGACCCAAGAGTTCTTAAAGCGAGTCCATCAGGCCGGGCGTTTGTAAAACTAACATCTACTAACTGTGATGTAATTGATTTATTATCTAATAAGCAAGAAGGAGCAATTCAAATGTGTTCACCCGTTACGTGTAATCTTTGCAAGAAAACAACTTGGTCCGGGTGCGGAGAACATATTGAAGAAGCCTTAGCTGGCGTTCCAGAGTCTGATCGTTGTACTTGTTAATCAATGGTGACTAAAAAGTTAATCACATCATTTGCAGCTCTAATTCTTCTTGCAGGCTGCTCTAGTACAGGGAGTGCTACTACAGTGAATCTAAATGTCTCTGAATTTTCACAAAAAATTACTGAGCCAAATGTGGTCATTCTGGATGTTAGAACTCCGGAAGAGTTTGCCAGTGGCCATATTGAAGAGGCGATAAATATTGACTTTAATAGTGGTGATTTTGAAAATGAAATCACGCGATTAAATCCCTCTGAGACTTACGCAATTTACTGTAGAAGTGGAAGTAGATCTGGCAAGGCCGCTTCAATCATGCATCTTGCTGGTTTTCACGATGTTTCCAATCTCAATGGAGGAGTTATTGATTGGAGTAATGAAGGCCTCCCGTTAGTAGTTTCATGATGAAAGCGATTCAGATCACCGAATTTGGTGGGCCAGAGGTTATGAAGCTTGTTGATTGCCAAGATCCAATTGTCGGTGAGGGACAAGAACTCATTGATGTAACGGCGATTGGAATTAACTATGCCGATACACATCAAACTGAAAACTCATATTTATCTCCCCAAAAACTTCCCTTAATTCCTGGGATAGAAGTTGTAGGAAAAACTGCTGCTGGTGTTCGAGTTCTTGCACCAATTGAAGGTGGAGGATATTCACAAAAGGCCGTTGCACATTCGGCAGCGTTAATTCCTATTCCTGATTCTGTAACTGATCAACAGGCACTTGCCATGCTTGTTCAAGGATCTACTGCTTGGCACATTTTAAAAACAGTAGGTCATTTAAAGGCAGGTGAAAGCGTTGTTGTTCATGCCGCAGCTGGTGGAGTCGGGTCAGTGGCAATTCAATTAGCAAAACTCTGGGGCGCAAAAGTGATCGCTGTTGCATCATCGGAGGCCAAACGCGCACTTGCTCAATCTCTAGGCGCAGATGCAGTTGTTGATTCAACTCATGAAAATTTAGGCGATGCCATCAAAGCTGCAAATGGCGGTAAACGAGTCAACATAGTTCTTGAAATGGTTGGCGGAAAAACCTTTGATCAAAGTCTTGAAATTCTTGCACCATTTGGGCGGTTGGTCACCTATGGAATGGCATCTCGCACTGCACCATCTTTAATTCAACCTGCATCATTAATGGGTGGCAGCAAAACAATTAGTGGTTTTTGGTTGTCACATTGTTTTGGTAAAAAAGAGTTAATAAATGATGTAATCGCGCAGTTATTTACACTTATTGAAGAAGGAAAGTTGAAGCCAGTGATCGGTGAAGTTTTTCCTTTGAGTCAAGCAACTCTTGCGCATAAGAGCATGCTTGCCCGAGAGACAATGGGTAAAATCACGCTAAATCCAATGGAGTAATAAGGGGATTTTTGCATTACTGTTTATAGAGGT
>WLHC01000056.1 GCA_009702925.1 Actinomycetota bacterium | reverse complement strand
GTGATCCAACGTGTTGGCCCAACTTGCTCAACTGTTATCGTTTTCATTTACTTATTCTCACTCTCTGAATCGATTACGACAAGGGCATCTACAGCGATAGTTGCTTTCTCATAAATAATCATCGGGTTTACATCGATTTCGACAATCTCTGGGTGCTCATGTGCAATTCGACCCAAAGCAACGAGCGTTTTGGCCAAAACACCATGTGCATCATCTAGCCCTGATTCGGCGACCATTTGTTGGGCTGTTGCAAGGTCGACTGGCCCAAGCATTGTCACTGGTTTTTTAGATTCAACAGTTACTCCGCCATGGCCCACAGCAAGAATTGGACCAAACTCTTCATCTCGCACCATTCCAACTAGCGCCTCTACACCTTGTGGAATTTGTGCCGCAATAAATGCAACACCACCAAGTTTTTCTACCGCTGCAATCGCTTCGGCCTCACTTTTCACATTAAGGATTACTCCACCTGATGCACTCTTATGTGCTGGGCCATCACTTTTTACAACTACAGGAAAACCAAGTGATGATGCAACGGGACCTGCTTGATCAGAAGATGTAACGCGCTTTCTTGATGCAATGGGAACACTGTAGAGCTCTAGGATCTCTGCCGACTCGTACTCTGGGAGTGCTCCAGTGCGTGTGACAAACTTTGAAATCTCAATGGCTTTACCAAAATCTTGATTGAGGGTTGCAGCTTTCTTCCATTTGCCAGCTCGGCCCAATGCTGCCATTGCACTATTGATACCGCGCAAAAGTGGCAATTCATATTTTGTGCAGATATCTAAAATAGCTTGTGGTGCATCCACAGAGTGAACAGATACAACGGCCGGGGAGATATCGAACTTTTCTGCAGTTTTGCCAAGTGATTCAACAACCATTTCACACCAGACTTGTTCATCATCTCCGCGGAATCTGGAGATATCAACTTGTGCAACCAAAACATCGTAGGCTTTTGATTCTGCCAAAATCTGCATTGATCGTGGGAAAACAACCTCTGGCACATCAATACCCCAAGCATCTAGAGGATTTTGTGGGTGCAAGTAGTTAGGAAACTCTTTGTTGAGCAAAACTGCAGTCGCATCTGGAAGTTGAGAAAAAACAAGTCCGTTTTGTTCTGCGCGATCGGCCATCAGTCCGCACTCACCGCCCGATTCAGATACTCCACTAATTCGAACTCCACGTGGTCTGCGCTTTTTTCCAAGAACTTCTAGCGTCTCAACCATCTCTGGGAAATCCTCAACTTCAATTGCAGAAAATCTCTTTAACGTTGCAGAAAATGCTTGATTAGAGCCAACAACTGCTCCTGTGTGAGCAAGCGCAATACGCTTTGCAACACCTGATTTTCCAACCTTAAGTGCAACAACTGGCTTGCCTGCTTGTGCGCATTTTTCTAATGCAGCAATAAATGCTTCAGGTCTGCGAATTGTTTCGATAAAAATGCCAACAGCGCGAGTCTCTGGATCATCTGCGCTAAAGCTCATGAAGTCAGAGACATCGCGATTTAGTTCACTGCCAGTGGATGCAATAAAGCGGAAACCTACTCGTGGTCCAATTGTTGTAAATGCTTCTGCAATAGAACCAGACTGGGATGAGATTGCAACATGGCCGGAAACAAATGAATCAGAGAGAGAACCAATCCACGGCGACCCACCTGGCTTTGCAATTCCCATACAGTTTTGACCAATAATCATTGATCCATTTGCAGCTGCTCGTTCACGAATTCTTGCTGCAATTAATGGACCATCAGCGCCAGCTTCACTACCAAGGCCTGGAAAGAAAAATGCACGAGTTCCACGATCCATTAATTCATAGACAGCCGCTTCAACTCTTTCGTGACCGACCATCACAACTGCAAGCTCTGGAACTGTCTGTAGATCAGCAATAGATGGCACGCATGTTAGGCCCAAAACATCTGACTTACTTGGGTGAACACCCATAACAGGGATTGTGCTCATCAACATATTTCTTACAACCGCAGCACTTCTTATTGAAGGCCCAATAATCACACTGGAGGCAGGATCGATCAGCGTATTAACTGGTCTAAGCAGTTCGTTCAACCTCTTGCTCCTTATGTGTTATTTGTTGTGAGAATTAAAAGTTCATATTGATGTATTGAAGTTCCTGGTATTCCAAGAGTCCGTCTTGTCCACCTTCGCGGCCATCACCTGATCCCTTTGTTCCACCAAATGGTGTTTGTACATAACCAAATGAAGATCCATTGATTACAACCATTCCGTATTCCAAAGCCTCAGAAACGCGATGGGCAATAGCTAAATCCTTAGTAAATAGATATGCACCAAGTCCAGATTCGGATGCGTTAACAGATTCGATCATCTGGGCCTCTGATGTAAATGGTTCAAAGGCAACAAGTGGACCAAAAGTTTCATGGCACGTTACAAGTGCATCTTTTGGCGCATCAACGATGATTGTTGGTGCACACCAACGCTTTGGATCAATTCCGGAAGGAATATGCCCACCGGCGACAACTTTTGCGCCTTTCTTTTTGGCATCTTCCAATTGAGCGTTAACTCGAGTCACTGCCTCTTCAGAGATCATTGGACCAACTTCAAAGCCACCCTTGATTCCATGACCAAGCTTTAACTCCTCTACGCGCTTTTTAGCTAGAGCTGTAAATTTGTCGAAGATATCTTTATGAATCAAAACACGGTTAGGTGCAACACAGCTTTGCCCCTGGTTAGCAAACTTGCCCCACATTAAGTTATTGATTGCTACATCTAAATCTGCATCAGGAAAAACTATAAATGGTGCAACGCCGCCAAGTTCCACGGTTACTTTCTTTAACTGCGCCCCACCACGCTCTGAGAGCATGCGGCCAACTTCTGTTGATCCTGTAAATGAAATCTGTCGAACCTCAGGTGATTCAAGAAGAACATCACCAATTGGTGCTGGCTCACCGCAGACAAGGTTTAGAACACCTGCTGGGAAACCTGCATCGTGAAAGACTTCAAATATCTTTACTGCAGATAAAGGTGTTTCTTCTGCAGGCTTTGCAACGATGGTATTTCCTGCAGCAACTGCAGGAGCGATCTTGCGAAGCAGCATTGCATTAGGAAAATTCCATGGAGTAATACATGCGACAACACCACGAGCACGTCTGCGCAGATAGAAGCGCTGATTTAATGAGTCACTAGGAACAATCGTTCCATTACTGCGACGAATCTCTTCTGCATACCAAAG
>WLHC01000055.1 GCA_009702925.1 Actinomycetota bacterium | reverse complement strand
TAGGGAAAAGCAAACCCTCGTGAGCGTCGAAGTGTAGAGGCAAGGTGGGGTTCAGGTCTAACTCGCGCCTGAAATACGGCAGAATTGCAGGCATGACACCTCGTATCTCAGCCCGAATCGCCGCAATTGCAGAGTCAGCAACTTTGGCAGTTGATGCAAAAGCAAAAGCATTAAAAGCAGCAGGTCGTCCCGTCATTGGTTTTGGTGCAGGTGAACCAGATTTTCCAACACCGGATTACATCGTTGAAGCAGCAGCGGCTGCGACAAAAGTACTTTCAAATCATCGATATACGCCAATTCCAGGATTACCTGAACTGCGTGAAGCGATCGTTGCAAAAACTAAACGTGATAGCAACTACGAAGTAACAGTTGATCAAGTTTTGGTTACTAATGGTGGAAAGCAATCTGTCTATCAGGCTTTTGCCACAATAGTTAATCCAGGTGATGAAGTTCTTCTGCCAACTCCTTTTTGGACAACATACCCCGAGTGCGTCAAATTAGCTGGCGGTGTCACTGTTGAAGTCTTTGCTGATGAAAAACAGAATTACTTGGTTTCAGTTGAGCAACTAGAAGCAGCTCGCACGCCAAAGACAAAGGTTTTATTGTTTTGCTCGCCCTCTAATCCAACGGGTTCTGTGTATTCAGTAGAACAAGTAAAGGCAATCGGGCAATGGGCAGTCAAACATGGAATTTGGGTTATTACAGATGAAATTTACGAACACCTTTTGTATGACGGTGCAACTGCTCCATCACTTCCAGTTCTAGTGCCAGAACTTGCCGATACATGCATCATTATTAATGGCGTTGCTAAAACCTATGCAATGACTGGTTGGCGCGTGGGCTGGATGATTGGGCCAAAAGATGTCATTAAGGCCGCAACTAATTTACAGTCACATATGACTTCCAATGTTTCCAATGTTTCACAGCGTGCTGCGATTGCGGCCCTTAATGGAAACCTTGATGCTGTCCACAAAATGGGTAAGGCCTTTGACCGTCGCAGAAAGTTAATCGTGAAATTGCTCAATGAAATTCCTGGTTTTAATTGCCCGACTCCAACTGGAGCTTTCTACGTTTATCCTTCAGTAAAGGGTGTTCTTGGTACAACTATTCGCGGTAAAACTCCAAAGACCTCTGCCGAACTTGCGACCTTGATTTTGGAAGAGGCAGAAGTTGCAGCAGTTCCAGGTGAGGCATTTGGGCCTTCTGGGTATTTACGTTTTTCTTATGCCACAAGCGATGAAGACATCATCGAAGGTATCGGGAGAATTAAAAAACTTATAGTTGAAGGTTAAATCTCTACTCCAATTAGATTTACTTCAGCAATCAAGGTTATTCCAAACTTTTCCTTAACTTGATCACGCGCTTTCTTTGCAAGTGCTGCAATATCTGATGCTGTTGCACTCCCCGAATTTGTTAGTGCTAATACATGTTTAGTAGAAATGCGCGCACCACCAATGGCATCACCTTTGTGTATACCCGAATTCTCAATTAACCATGCAGCAGAGATCTTGACTCTTCCATCATTTAAAGGCCACTTAGGTGCAGCATTCGGAAGTGAATCTGCAGCCTGTTGAGAAATAATTGGATTTGTAAAAAAAGAACCAGCAGACCAAGAGTCTGGATCTTCACCAATAAGCATCCCTTTGCTGGCGCGAAGTTCTAAAACCGTAGAACGAACTTCGGCCACACTAGCTTTTTCACCTGGCTGAATTCCAAGTTTTTTAGATAGTTCGACGTAAGTGATGGGATCACTCATCACTCCTTGTCGAATTTGGAATGCAACATCAAGGATGACATAACGTCCAGGGTGCTCTTTAAAGTGAGAGCTTCTATATGAAAATTCGCACTGGCTATTGGTAAATGTCCTAACCTGTTTTTCTTCTCGATCATACGTTCTTACCCTTGTAATGAACTCAGAGACTTCATGCCCGTAGGCACCGATGTTTTGGATTGGCGCAGCACCTACTGTTCCTGGGATTCCACTTAATGTCTCTAGACCTGCTAACCCTCGATCAATTGTTGTTTTTACAAACTGATCCCAATCTTGGCCAGCACCGATTGTTAATGTTGCCCCACTACAAGCATCCATCTCTGACTGGATTGAGTCATTTGAAATATGAATAACAGTTCCATCAAAGCCGCTATCTGCAATCAAAACATTGGTTCCGCCACCCATAATTAAAATCGGAGAACCTTCAGATTCTTGTATTGCAGTAATTATCTCTGCCTCTGTTGAGACGTGAACTATTTTCTTTGCTGGCCCACCCACACGCAAGCTGGTGTATTTGGATAGATCATTCATGGTGCAAGATTACCTGCGAGGAGACAAAATCGCGGTTTTACCTCTGAACTTATCTAGTATGCGATCGTAATTCTTCTTTGATTGAATCTCACGAAACTCTGGATCCACGTCGTAATAGCCATGATGACGGGCTTGTTCCAAAGGAAGCTGCATCTGCAAAAGCTTGCCACCAGCCTGGCGAATTTTGAGTGAGTACTCCATATCTGCATTTCGATAGTAGATAGCACGTGGATTAAACCCACCGACTTCAATCATTGCGGCGCGATTAAAGGCCATAAAGTATGAGAACAAAACATCGACTTCACCGTCGCCTTTATCATCAACACTTCGCCATTGATCATCAATGTTCACAAGTCCTCCGCGCCATCCAACACAGACGTATTCGCCCTTTTCAAGTTCGGCGGTTACTGGAGTTACCGCATCACCTGTGAAACGTGTAGATGGATCTATGATCACTATGTATCTGCTCTGAATTTTCTCTAAAAAGACGTTTGCACAATCACCCCATGCAGCTCCTGGATTAACAGAGATGAGATATGTCCGCTTATCCATAACTTCAGATAATCTACCGGCATCCCCAATAGCAATAATTGCAATGCCGCAATCGCTATTTTCTTTAATTGCATTAACTGTTTCTAATGCATCGTCAGTGAAGCCATCTACAATCAAACAAACGGTGCTCTCTTTTTCTAAATCCACATTGCGAATCTCTCGGGGAAAAGCCAGAGTGATGTAAGGCTTTTTTGGGTGTAGTTCAAAGCCACCTTCAACATCTACGACTTCATAGCCTTCTCGCAAAAGTTGATCGCGGTATTTATCGGCTAAGGCATAGTCTTTTGCTGCACGCGCATCAAAGCGCGACTGAGCAATTTGTTGAACTGAATCTGGAACCTGCGAAGTGCTCCCGAG
>WLHC01000054.1 GCA_009702925.1 Actinomycetota bacterium | reverse complement strand
GATGGTCACCATGGTGGAAAGAACAGTGATGCACACGCAGCAACAATCGTGGGTGACACTGTTGGAGATCCATTCAAAGACACAGCAGGTCCTGCAATTAACCCACTTATCAAGGTAATGAACCTTGTTGGTCTGTTAATTACTCCTGCAATTGTTTCTCTTGCACTTGGCAACGGTGAAACAACAAGCACAGCTATCTCATTGCTAGCAGTTGCAGTCATCGTCGGTGCGCTTGTTCGTAACCGCCGACAAGCAACTTCAATCACGGTCTAAAGCCAGTGACTTCCCCGGTCGCAATGCTTAACAATGTAGAGATTGCAAAGCGTTAATCACTCATGGCTAAAGCAAAGACGGATCTGATCAAGCTGGTGATCGTTGAATCACCAGCTAAGGCCAGAAAAATTGGTGGATACCTCGGCGACGACTATGTCGTCGAGGCTTCCGTCGGTCATATCCGTGACTTGCCACAGCGCGCTGCAGATATTCCAAAAGAGTTTAAGAAAACCGCTTGGGCTAAAGAGGGCGTAGATATTGAAAATGATTTCGCGCCGCTTTATGTAATTAACCCAGATAAAAAGGCAAAAGTTGCAGAGCTTAAAGCCCTAATGAAAAACGCCGAAGAGTTGATTCTGGCAACAGATGAAGACCGCGAAGGTGAAGCAATCGCTTGGCACTTAGTTGAAGTATTAGAGCCAAAGATTCCCATTAAACGGATGGTCTTTAACGAAATTACAAAAGAGGCAATTGTTGCTGCGGTAGAAAACACTCGCGATTTAGATTACAACTTAATCGATGCTCAAGAAACACGCCGAGTTCTAGATAGATTATTTGGTTATCGCCTTTCACCTGTTTTGTGGAAAAAAGTTATGCCACGCATCTCTGCAGGCCGCGTGCAATCAGTTGCGACTAGATTGATTGTTGAAAAAGAACGCGAACGCATGGCCTTTATCTCATCAGGCTGGTGGGACTTGGCTGCAGTAACAGCCCTTGGTTTTAACGCACGTTTATTAGAAGTAGACGGCAAGAAAGTTGCCAGCACATCAGACTTTGGCGCAGACGGTGCGGTAAAAGAAAAGTCACTATCCAATATTTTATTACTCGATGAAACCAGTGCACGCGCATTAGTTGATGGGTTAAAAACTAGCGATCTAAAAGTTAAATCGATGGATGAGTCACCTCGTACCGAGCGACCAAAGCCACCATTTACAACATCAACATTGCAACAAGATGCAGGTAGCAGGCTCGGTTGGGGCGCACAGATAACGATGCGCGTTGCACAAAGACTGTATGAAAACGGTTACATCACCTACATGCGTACCGATAGTGTTAATTTATCGGCGCAAGCAATTACCGCAGCGCGCAATGCAGCAAAGTCTCTATATGGCGCAGACCATATTCCAGATGCACCACGTGTGTATCAAGGTAAAACAAAGAACGCACAAGAGGCCCACGAAGCAATTAGGCCTGCAGGTGAGAGCTTTAAGACACCTGGTGAGTTAGCACCAGAGCTCTCACGTGATGAGTTTGCACTTTATGACTTAATTTGGAAGCGCACTGTTGCTTCCCAGATGGCAGATGCTAAAAAAATGCAGATGCGTGTTGACTTTGATGCCAGCATTTCATCTAACTCTGCAAATGGATGGAAGAAAGCAATCTTTCGCGCAAATGGATCTGTCATTGTTTTTCCTGGGTTTCTTGCTGCCTACGATGAAGTAATTACCGAAGATGGCAAAGACGAAAACAAAGATGAAGAGGCAACCAACAAACGCCTTCCTGCAATGACGCTTGGCCAGGCAGTAAAGGTCAATGAATACACATGCGAAGGCCATGAAACAAAGCCACCTGCAAGATATACAGAGCCAACACTTGTTAAAAAACTAGAAGAGTTGGGTATTGGTCGCCCATCTACTTTTGCATCGATCATTCAAACAATTCAAGATCGTGGCTATGTTTATAAGCGCGGCCGTGCGCTAGTTCCTACGTTTTTGGCCTTTTCTGTAACAGGTTTGCTTGAAACACACTTTACAAAGTTAGTTGACTACGAGTTCACGGCAAGTATGGAAGAAGATTTAGACAAGATCGCATCAGGGGAAGCTGGCCGAGTTGATTGGTTGCGAGACTTTTTCTACGGCGTAGATGGTCAACCTGGCCTTAACGAACTCTCTGCAGACCTTGGTGTAATCGATGCACGAGCAACGAACACAATGAACTTGTCTCCTGAGATAGAGATCCGTGTTGGTAGATACGGTGCATACCTGCAAGAGAACTTGCCGGGAGAAGAGCGCAAACTTGCAAACATTCCAGAAGAGTTAGCACCAGATGAATTAACTCTTGCAAAAGCAATAGAACTATTGGCAGCACCTTCTGGTGAACGCGAACTTGGTATTGATCCAGCAACTAATCTGCCGATCATTGCAAAGAGCGGACGCTTTGGCCCATACATCACAGAAGTTTTGCCTGAAGTTCCTGTTGAGCTAACAGCCTCTGGCAAGAAGAAGAGAAAGAAAGCCGATGCACCAAAAGCAAAAACTGCATCCCTTCTTTCTACGATGACTCTAGATACAGTTACATACGAAGATGCACTGCGCTTGCTTTCTTTGCCTCGCACACTTGGCACCAACAGTGCAGGCGATGACATCACTGTGCAAAACGGACGCTACGGTCCATATCTAAAAGCTGGTGTAGATAGCCGAACTCTGACATCAGAGGATCAACTCTTTACTATGACATTAGATGAAGCGTTAGAGATTTATTCAAAACCAAAAGAGCGTCGTCGCGGTGTTGCAAAACCACCGTTAAAAGAACTTGGTCTTGATCCTGAAACTCAAAGACCTCTTATTATTAAAGATGGTCGCTTTGGAATGTATGTATCTGATGGTGAAACAAATGCAACGCTTCGCCGTGGTGACACATTAGAAGCAATGACAATTGAACGCGGATTAGAACTGCTCGCTGGTCGACGTGCATGGGAAGCAGAAAACGGTCCATCACCTAAAAAATCTCGCAAGAAAGCTGCAGCAAAATCTAAGCCAATCAAAGCCGGTGCAACTGCGCCGACGTTAACTAAAAACACAGTTAAAAAAGCCGGCGCAAAGAAAGCGGCTAAAAAGGCAGCAAGCGGAAAAGCCGCCAAAAAGAGCGAATAGCACCACCCGATAGACTTTGCTCTATGCCTAAAACGCTCCCGATCCCGGCGGCACCCGCACAGGATGTAACACGTGGAGTACTTGCGATCCGTCCATTTAGAAAACTTTGGAACTCAATGCTCTACTCCTCATTGGGTGATTGGCTTGGTTTATTAGCAACCACTGCAATGGCTCAACAGCTATCTGGTGGAGATTATGCAACGGCTAACTTTGCAATTGCTGGTGTCTTTATTGCACGTTTACTGCCTGCGGCATTTTTGGGTCCAATCGCAGGTGTAATCGCCGACAAGTTGGATCGCCGTAAGTTAATGGTCAACTGCGACATATTGCGCGGTCTTCTTTATATTTCAATTCCAAT
>WLHC01000053.1 GCA_009702925.1 Actinomycetota bacterium | reverse complement strand
GTAAGTGTTGTCATGGATAAAGTCTAAGGCCTATTTCTGAGTTTTCAGGCCGAACATTTCCTTGTTTAAGGGCGAGAAGTTAGGCTTACATCATGAACTCAAAGTTACGAGATAGTGCGCCTTTATTAGATGCCTATCTGTCCTACTTTGAGACCAACCGCACAGCTTTTACTATTCCGGGTCACAAACAGAAAGCATCTCGACTAGATGATGGTTTGGGAGCAGTAGTTGATAGCGATACGCCTTTATATGGTGGGCTCGATGCAATAAAGCTGACACAAGGAGTTCTCAAGAAAGCCGAAGGCTTGGCAGCAAAGTTGTGGGGCGCCGACTATGCACGATTTTCAACGGGTGGCTCTACGCACGCTAACCAAGCAATCATTTTAGCGTTGGGAAAACCTGGTCAGAAGATTGCGTTAACACGAACAGCTCACCGATCAGTTCTTAGCGCACTTGTTTTATCTGGTTTGGAGCCAATTTGGTTAACACCAGAGATCGATGCAAAAACTGGTGTTCCGATGGGGATACCCGTTAAAGAGTTAGAAAGAGTTCTTGATCAAAAACCGATTGCACTGCTTTTAACGGAGCCAAGTTATTTAGGAACTCTGTCAGAAGTTGAAATCTTGATAGCAAAAGCACATGCTCATGCAATTCCCGTAATTGTTGATGCTGCCTGGGGGGCTCACTTTGGTTTTAATTCAAAGCTGCCACAACATGCATTGCAAATGGGCGCTGATGCTCTAATAACAAGTGTTCATAAAACATTGCCTGGCTATAGTGCCTCTGCATTGCTATTGGCCCAGGGTACATTGTTAAATCTTGATCGGATCGAACAGAGTTTTGAAACAACCCACACCACTTCACCTGCAGGTGCTCCCCTTGCATCTATCGATGGCTGCAGGGCGCTTTTGCAAAACCGTGGGGATCAACTAACTGCAAACCTTGTTGACCTGGTTAATGCATTTAAGGACAAGGTTGATAAAGCATTCGAAATGTCAGTCTTTCTTAACGCTTCAGATTTTCCAACAGGCAGATTTGATCCCGCAAAAGTTGTCTTAAGGGCTAATCTGCTTGGAGTCTCTGGCGTGGATGTTGAAAATGAATTAGAAAAAAACAATATTCGTGTTGAAATGGCAGATCAAGACACCATTGTCTTCCTTGCAACATTGGCCGATAGATCTGAAGATTTTGATGAAGTCGCCGCAAAACTGATTCCAATCTTAGAAAAACTACGATCAAAGCCTCGCCAAACACAAACAGCGCTGAGTTGGTCGATTGTTCCTAAGGTTGGAATGTCTATTAGAGATGCTTACTTTGCAGACACTGAGTTTGTAAGCGCAGCCAATGCAGTCGGACGAGTCAGTGCAGATTTAATTGCGCCTTATCCGCCAGGTGTTGCAGTAGTTGCACCCGGAGAGGTTTTAACGGCTCAAATAGTCGAAGGTCTGGCGACAAGTAAGAATGCTGGGGTTCGGATTGCATATGCAAGTGATCCAACGTTAAAGAGTTATCGAGTGACTAAATCTGAATAGAACTGAATTAACGAAGGTGGCTCTGTTCATTTAATGTTCTAAGCGCCCGTAAACCATCGCTAGGCCAGATAGATACAATTGTAATCGAACATGGCGAGATATCAATATGGAAAATCGATTCAGCAGGTCCACCGATTACATTTTTAACGGCAGATTTAATCGTTCCATTGTGAGTAATAACTGCAACTCGCTGGCCTGGAAATTCACTAGCAATTTTTTCTAATGCAACCTCTACTCTTTGGGCAACACTGTCATAAGACTCGCCTTCTGGTGGGGCAAAAGCTGTTGATGAAATCCACGCCTGATAGTCGGCTGGATACTTTTCCTTAACTTCATCAATGGACATTCCATCCCAAATGCCAAATGAACACTCAATCCATGCATCTTCAAAAATTATCGGCAGTCCAGTCAATTGTGAGATCGCTTCGGCGGTTTGAGTCGTTCTACGCAAAGGTGAGGAGATTATGACCTCTGGATTAAAATCTGCAACTGCGCGAGCAACCTTTTCTGCTTGCTCTAAACCAATGTTGGTTAGCTCAGGATTGAGTGGTCCGTCTCCCGAAAACTTCTTAAAGGGAGTTAACACAGTTTCGCCATGTCGAATAAAAAATATAGTCGTTGCTTTCTCTGTTGTAAGCAAGCGCTCTGTTAAGAAATTCTGCTGATGGTAGACAACTTCTTCTCCACCAGATTGCTGATCTAATGCTTTGTTAGCAAGGCGATCTGCGTGAGAGTTTTCATCACGTGGGATCCATGTATAACTGACTTGAGAAGGATTATGAGCTGCCCTTGCATCTTGTGCCATTACGCGCATATCTGCATGCTTGATCTGCCAGCGGCCAGACATTTGCTCTACTACTAATTTGCTATCCATCTTCACATCAATAGTTGCCATTGGGTCTATTTCGTGAATTGCTGTTAAGCCCGCTATCAATCCAGCGTATTCAGCAACATTGTTGGTAGCAATGCCAATAAAGTCATAGAGCTCTGCAATTATCTTTCCGTTTTCAGTAATGACAGATCCATAACCTGCAGGACCAGGATTACCACGTGAACCACCATCTGCAGTTAATGTGAAATGTCTGGCCATTTTTAAACTCCGCGCACCAAAATGCATCGACACTCTTCACAACGAACAACTTCATCTTCGGCTAAATCTGTCAAGCGTTTAAGTTCAACTGTATTAATCGATAGATTACAACCAGAACAAGCTCCTGCAACTAAAGCTGCAGCACCTGGCCCTCCAGAATCTCCTCGCAGTTTTTCATAAAGCTCCACTAATGCTTTTTCGATTCCACTCACAGTACTTATTCGATCACTTGCAATGCTTTCTAACTCTGTATTGATCGCTGCCATTGCATTTTCTTTACGAATCTCTAAATCTGCAATCACTGCGGCGAGCTCACCGCCCTCTTGTGAGAGTTTTGCAATGCTGGCTTGGATTGCATCCACCCTCATCATGATCTCTAATTCAACTTCTTCTAACTCTGCTCTGCGTGTACTTAGGGTGCCAACTTCATGTTGTAGTTGTTCCAATTCTTTTGGCGATGCAGAGCCACCTGCAAGACGAGCTTCATCTCTAGTGATTCTGGAAACTACTTGCTCAACATCTGCTTCGGCGCGAAGAAGTTCGCGTTTTACATCACTTAACTCTGTTTCAGCAGCGATTCGAAGATCCCGTGCGTTATTGAATTTAATGGTTGTATTAGTTATTTCTAATAGCTCAGGAAGTGTTGATGCCTTATGTCGCAGTAAACTCGTCTGCTGATCAAATCTTGCAACATCTAGAATTGAGCGTTGGTCGCTGGGAGTGGCCTTCATGCTCATAAACCCCCACTGCGACTAGATTGTTAAAAGACAGTTTAGGTTAGGGCTGAGTTAAAACCAAAAGTGAGAACCAAATTCTGTCTTTAATTTAGGGAATGACTCTAGTTTGGGGCCTAGAAAGGGGTTTAGGCGAATAGTCATTGTTTAGAGGATTAATTTAATTTAGGCTCTGCACATG
>WLHC01000052.1 GCA_009702925.1 Actinomycetota bacterium | reverse complement strand
CTCATGCGCTCTTCACCGCCGTTGGTTGGAATGATTTAACAACAGAGTTAGCACACGCTAAATCCACAATTAAGGTATCAATGAGTCCAGCATTGGCAGCCCCCACCACACCGGCTACCTTTTCAGCACCTGATGCAACCCCGATTACACGAGGGATGTTTTTGATCTCATCTAATGTAAGCCCGATTACGCGGCCATCCATAGTTGAAGAAAGTGTTGAGCCATCTTTTTTATAGAAGCGGGCTGCAATATCACCGGCATATGTTGAGGCCAAAGCCTCGCGATCGGCCTTTGCGATCTTAAATTCAGAAAAGACCATCTCACTAGATGATGAACCAGCCGAGCCGATTCCAACCAATGCAACGTGTGCACCGCGTGCAAGCTGGAGTGATTTAGCAATGCTCTCTTCTTCAAGCAGAGAGTCGCGCACTTTGGTGCTGTTAACGACAACTGGAGATAAGAATGGAATGAACTGAGCATTTAGGTTCTTAGCTAAGTTTCGGCCTAGCTCCTCTGCACTTACAGATGTGCTTACAGATGAGAGTGAGCCCATGAGTTGGGTGACTTTAAGGCCCGAAAGAGTCTCTAAGTGAGCGTTAACAACAGTTGCCTCAAGGCCACGGCCCCAAGAGATTGCAATGGTTTGGTTATCGCGCAGGTCTTTCAAAAGTGCGCTTGCAGCTGCTCGACCGATTGTATTGAGCGTTAAATCGTTGGACTCAGTTGCAATTACCTGTACATCTTTAATTTTAAGTAGCTCAGATAGTTGCTGAGAGAGTGATTCATGCTTGTGAGTGGGCGAAACAATCTTGATTTCAACAAACCCAAAGCGCTTTGCATCAGAGAGCATGCGCGAAACATTAGATCTAGAGGTATTGAGTTTGGATGCCACTTGATCTTGCGAATAGTGGCCTTCGTAATACAGGCGTGCTGCGCGCAGAATTAACTCCGTTTCGCGCTGCTTCACTATCGTCACATCCGTTCATTAATTGAGCAATTGGTCTAGTGTGCATTGCTTCACACTGGTAAATCAAGCACATACGCACAAAATTTAGGACAAATTAGTACTAACAAGTAACAGATTTAACGGCCCTAGAGGCCCAGATTGGCCAACTCCACTAGTTCTTCGCGGGCTGAGCTCTTTGCCTGTGCGGCTGTATTTGCCGCCACTGCAGCCATTCCGGCCAGATTCAACTGCTTGGATGAATGGGCCGTAATGGCCTGGGCAACATCGGTCAGGGTGGCAACACTGCTGGAAAGTGAAGATACGCCCATGCCAACCAGGACAGATGCCATTGTCGGGTCAGATGCGGCTTCACCACAGACACCAACAGGGCAGTTGTTTCTAATTCCTGCCTGTGCAATTTGGTGAACAGCGCGCAAAAGAGCTGGCTGCCACGGATCATTAAATCCTGCAAGGGGTGCAGATTCACGATCTGCAGCATGTAGGTACTGACCTAAGTCATTTGTACCAATAGAAACAAAATGACAAACCTTTGTAATTTCATCTGCAAGGAAAACTGCTGCAGGAACTTCAATCATTACACCTGCTTTTTCTAAACCATACTCTTTTGCCATCGCAACAAAGTTTTTTGCCTCTTCTGGCAATGTAATCATCGGCGCCATTACCCACACTTCAGCCTTGGTCGCCTTTGCAGCAGCTGCAATGGCTTGTAATTGTGTGCGAAGTAGGTTTTCATGCTTATTAATGGTTCTATAACCACGAACACCTAACGCTGGATTTGGTTCGTTATCAAATGTAATGAAAGCCATTGGCTTATCGGCGCCGGCATCTAATGTTCTAATAATAACTTTTTGATTATTAAAGGGTGTGAAAAGCTGTGTGTAAATAGCTGTCTGCTCTTGAAGAGTTGGAGCATCGTTACGGTCCAAATACAAAAGCTCTGTGCGAAGCAGACCAACACCATCTGCCCCGGCGGCAACTGCAGCAACGGTGTCTTCGATGCGACCAATGTTTGCATAGATTGGAACAACAACATTATCTGTTGTGATGTAGCCATCTTTCGAGCGAGTAACAGTTCTTGATTTACGGGCTTTAATCTTTTCTATCTTGTTTTCAATTGCTGATTTAACTGCCGAATCCGGATTGAAAACAACTTCACCCGTTGTTGCATCTACTGCCACTGTTGCATTTGGCGAGGCAATAGCAGCCTGAACAACTCCGGGACAGGCAACAATTGCTGCAATTCCATTTGATCTAGCGATAATTGCAGTGTGGCTGGTTGGTCCACCACCTGCAGTAACAATTGCTAAAACTTTATCTGTTTCTAAATCTGCAGTATCTGCCGGTGATAAGTCCTGTGCAATAAGAACTGTTGGAACATCAAAGTGTGGAATCTCTGGGTATGAGGTACCTGCAATCTCACAGAGCACGCGATCTCTAATGTTTGCAACATCGCTTACGCGCTCTGCTAAATAACCACCAGAAGCCGTCAATAACTCCTGAAAAACCTCGGTTGCTTTAACCATTGCATAACTTGCCGTGCGGCCGCCTGCGATAAATGCTGCGGCCTCTTCTGCGATAGCAGGATCAGTTGCAATCTCTGCCATTGCAACCAAAATCTCATGGAGCTCTCCAGTTGTGCGGGCAGCACGCGCATCTAAATCTGCGCCCACTCTTGCAATAGCAGCGGTTAATGCCTGTGTTTCTTGTTCTGTACTTAACTGTGATTGCTGTGCATCTGCGACAGGAATATCAGTGTTGAGCAAAAAGAATGGTCCAATTGCTGCACCAGAGCTTGCAGGTATACCAGTGAGCATTTTGTGTGGATGTCCTTTTGTTTGGGGCTTCTATAGGGAAGCGATGAGAGCATCTAAAAGTAGTGCACCATCATAAAAGTCACAGAAGTTTAGATCAATAGTCAATGAAATATTTTTTGTGCTCTCGCTGTCATAACCAATAGTTAGCGACGTAACTTGGTTGGGGAATAACAATGGAGTTGCAGAACTCATGGAATATGTGGTCAGATCAAATATCGTTGTGGTGCCACCGCTTAACATTGCAATTGGTACTTTGCCATTTTTTGCAGCATCAGATGTAGATAAAACCAGCGTTCGCAATTCTTCTATATTCATCAAATCTGGATCTCTAAAGACTGGAAGAGCGCTTCCATATTTAGATTCAATGATGAGTGAAACACCAACATGTTGATGCGCAGCTAAATCTGGTCGTCCTCGCAAAACTTTGGCCCAAGCAGAAATCAACTGTGCGTGATCAAAGTTTGCATTAGCGCGGCGATTAAATGAAGCTTGTGCGATACCGCGCGTCATTTCTATTCCCTTAGCAATCAAGGCTTTGTTTGCTGCTTGTCTTTTCAAAACTGCTGGATCAATTTGCGCGGAGTTCACATCTGACAATGTGATTGTTCTATCCGGACCTGTTGGATGCACGGTGCGAAGATCAATTCCTCGGTTAGCTGCTTCAACTCGAGCTTTTGGTACAGCTTTGACGGAAGTGTTAACAATTATTGGTGCAGCAACAACAGGTGCCACAGGTGGTTGCACAACAACTGCTTGCACTACTGGTGCAACTGGAGGGGGAGTTGCCGCAACAGGTTGCACAACGGGAGCTGCAACTACAGGAGCAACTGGTTCTGCAACAGGAGCAGCAGGGGCTGCTGAATCTCCACCGAAATCAAAGGCCATAACCTCTGTTTCTGTAAGCATGATTAAAACTGGCTTACCGATTTCAATTACATCACCTGGGTTACCAACT
>WLHC01000051.1 GCA_009702925.1 Actinomycetota bacterium | reverse complement strand
ATCTCAAACTTTCTTAAACCACCAAATACTTCCATATGGAGTGATTCGGAAACGCAATGGAATCTCTATGACATAGGGCTGTTAGCTTCTGAGATATTTACAGCCATAAAAGGACCAGCTATCAACATCCAAATATTCAAAGACATCTCTGCTGGGATGACATATGAGAAATCATTTGAAAAGCATTTTGGTATCAAGTGGGCTGCGGCAGTTCCACTGATAGCAAAATCCATTGCAAAGGTGGCAGGTAAATAGCCCTATTGGCTAAGCAGGTAAGGGTTGAATTCCCTGGTTACTGAGTTAGGCTTATTTCATGAGAAAAACGACTTTTGTAATAGCAGCATCACTTCTTAGTTCATTGCTATTTAACCCTCAAACATCTTTTGCATACGAAAAACTAAGTAGTCCCTTTGATGTGAAGGTAGCTGCTGCGAAAAAGAGTGAGTTGGGAGTAGCGTTTAATGTCTCTGCTGGGCTAACCATTAAAAAGGTCAAGCGCAAGAATGTAAGCACGTATCATCCCATTAATGTCACAATTGCCGACTTTAAGGTTCACGATACAAATTATGATTTTCGTGGCGATGCAATTGGCTATGTACCTCGATTTAGCTACACCGTTACTGTAAAAAACTTTAGTAAGTCAGAAGAAATAGTCGGGATCTTCACACAACTGTGGTGCAAGAATTCTGCCAACTATGCCAGCAATTGGAGCGAAGGATTTGATCCTTATCCATCATTGCCACCTAGAACAGAAAACTCTGGAACAACTATTGTTCGTTTACCTGCAGATGTGAACTCTCTTGCAGCATGCGAACAGGCATTGCTATATATCTACCCTAACTTTTCGTTTACAACACCACAGGCCAAGGCTGCAAAGTTTCCGATAACTGTGGTCATCCCAATAGATCCTGCGCGTGTAACCCAATAAGTTTTGCCGCATACCTGCCTAATGTGGCTATGCAAAGAAAAGCTGCGCCTTTATAATTTTTCGATGAGAGCACGCAAGGTAATCACAGGGTTTTGGACGATGGTCCTGGCTGCATCGATGTTGGTTTTTGTTGCACCTAGTGCACAGGCAGGGTGTAGAGATTTTCCCGAGTCGATAACTCCAGAATGCGTTGCACAAAATTTGGCAGAGGAGAAAATTAAGCAAGAAGCAGCCACCGCCCAGCGAGCACAAGACTTGATTGATGCGGAAGAGCGGGCAAAGGCTAATGCCGAACTTGAATATGTTCGCAATGGTTCACGCCCCTGCACGATTTTCCCCGCATCGATCACACCAGAGTGTGCTGCTGAGAATTTGGCATATGAAAAATCAAGGCAAGTAGACGATGTAGCAAAGCGAGCACAAGATCTACTGGACGCAGAAGAAAGAGCCAGGGCAAATGCCGAACTTGAATACATTCGCAATGGTTCACGCCCGTGCACACTGTTTCCCGCTTCAATCACACCGGCGTGTGTCGCTGAAAATCTAGAGTATGAAAAAGAGCGACAAGGTCTTGCTGAAAAAAACCAAATTGCAGCGCTAGAAAAAGCAATCAAGGCTGAAGCGCAAGCTCAGAAAGAGCAATATATCCGCAATGGATCTCGCCCTTGCTCGTTGTATCCAGCAGCAATCACACCAGAGTGTGTGGCCGAAAACTTAGAGTATGAAGAGATTAGAAAAGTAGAAGCAGAAGCCCTCATCACAGCTAAAGAGGCTGCATCAGGTGCAACCTTTAATACTTTGGATGAGAATGGATCCCTTCTTGTTGTTGCAAAGGTTCCAGCAAAGGTTGATTTGCTTTCAACGACTGTCAAACTTCTTAATAGCAAAGGCAAAGTCCTCGATACTGGAGTAATTAGATACCAGTCCTCTGGCGAGCCATATTTTGTCTTTGATAACTTTAAAGGCAAGGGAAGTTACACGGTTCAGATGTCTCTGCCAAAAAAGAAGTTTTCAACGCTAAAAATAAAGGTCACCTGAGAAAGCCAAAACTCGGCCCCCATGTGAATGAGAGTCGAGTTTTGGGCATTGTTGTGATCAAGGCGAAAACACAACATACTGCTACTTCAATAAGAGCTTTTCTCGCATTGTGTTTCCAACATCAGTAACTTCGTTATCTCGCACTAGTGTGTAAATTTTTAATGTCACTAAAGGATTACTATGGCCCATAAATTTGGCCGCGGTTGTGACATGAACATCATTACTTTTGAGAAAGTATGCGTAAGTTTTTCGCAGCGAATGAATATTGACTCCGTATGGCTCTAGTGCTTTTCGAAGGGGTTTTGGTGTTCTGGGCAATGGATTGAAGTGCCCTAAATATGGAACTACTCGGACCCCTGCTTGCGTTTTGGTGGCACCGTGGATGCTTCTAGTCACATGAACTTTTTCATCATAGATATCTTCCTTTGTTAAGGCCACGGCTTCTCCCCAACGCAGACCGTGCAGAGCTAGAAACTTGATTTGCTCGTCGTATTTACCAAAGTTTGTTGAGTCGACTTCTTCCCACGTTAAGAACTTGCAAGGTTTATTCGTAAGCTTTGGCGCTTTTATTGACGCAACTGGGCTGACTTCAACTAGTTCGCGATCCACCGCCTCTCGGTAAATGACTCTGCAAGACATAAGCGTTTGGTAATACGTATGTGGGGATAAGGGCGCCAAAGCCTCGATCAGGTCTCTTCTTGTAACTAATCCAAGCGGCTTGTGACCTAGCGTGGGGGAAATGTGAAGTCGATATGTTCCACGGTAGTTAGCAAGGGTCTTTTTTGTAATCTTTAAGTGCTTCCAAAGCGATAGAGCGAATTCATCCAAGCTAATTTGAGCTGTCATTTTTGTAATCCTTTTCCGTTGGGGAAGTGAACATGTTGCTTATAGAGATATAGGAAAGCAAGTCGTTAACGGTTGTGTTAATACGGTGTAATTGTTGTGAATAGATTACAAAATGTCGATGTGACAAAGTTGAAAATTTAGGGACAATAGGGGGCATGACTCACTCATATGCAACCCGTGCTTGGGCAATGCACCACATGTCAAAAGATTTTTTCGGCTTACAAACAATTTCTCGGAGTGCCTGTGTAAAGCCGCGAACCATTCAAAGTTGGTTTCGTCAAGAAACTCAACGTGCAGATTTCACGCTAAGAATGCCACGAGAATATGAACGAAGTATGGGAATCATCCTTCTCAATCTATTTCCTGAGCGCATAGAAACCATTGCGCTTCTGACCCATACAAATATAAGGGCGCTTTTGCAGTGGCGATTGGAGAATAGAAAAGATCCACTTTCTTCCGATCTTCGTCATCGAACATTTGAAGCTGTAATTAAGTTGAAGCCATTGGTGAACAAGGCAATCAAGAAACATGGGGTAGATAAGTTCTTTAACAATAAATTACTGTGGCCAGACCCTAATTTGATATATGAAAGAACGTGGAGAGAGTTAGATCTCCTTTTGATAAAAGATCTTTATGAACTTTTTGATTGGCGTTATAGCATGGACAATGATGGTGGGTTATCCAGAGATAAAAAGTTGAAACCAAAAACAATGATTGGTCCGCACTTTATGAGATACACCGAGATTACTTCAGAGGGCCAACATTTTCCGTTGGAGTCTTTCCGTTACGTTCGCAAGACAGGGCACATGCTTGGCTGGTACAACATTGAAGCAGTTAAAAATGCAAAAATTGCAGATGAACTTTTACCGCCAGACTGGGGAATCAGAGACAAGGTGGTTCCCTTTCGTGCCAAAAAAGAAGCAAAGTTGTTGGACGAAATTTATGAAAAAGAGCAGAAGCCTTTAGTTTATGTACTTAAATTCGCAGCAGGTTAGTGCCTTCTCATTCACCATGAGAAAGCCAAAACCCGGCCCCCACGT
>WLHC01000050.1 GCA_009702925.1 Actinomycetota bacterium | reverse complement strand
ATAAATCCCTTTTGGAAATCTGTATGAATAACACCAGCGGCCATGGGTGCGGTGTCACCTTTGTGAATTGTCCATGCGCGAGCTTCTTTTGGACCAGCAGTTAAATACGTCTGCAAACCCAAAGTATCGAAACCAACACGTGCCAAAGTTGCAAGTCCTGGTTCTTTCAAACCAATCGACTCCAACAATTCTAATGCATCCTCATCGCTGAGTTCTGCCAGTTCTGCCTCTGTTTTTGCATCTAAGAAAATTGCTTCTGCAGGTGAAACTAGGGCCTGCAATTTTTTGCGCAGATCTTGATCATTTAATTCTGCTGCATCAACATTAAAGACATAGAGAAATGGCTTTGCGGTTAACAGATGTAGTTCTTGCAAGAGCTCTAGATCAATTGCACTCTGCGATAATGGTTTGCCAGATTGCAGCCAATCATTTGCAGACTTAACAGCATCTAGCACTGCAGTTTTTTCTTTAGCAACACGGGCTTCTTTTTCTAATCGAGGGATTGCTTTTTCAATAGTTTGTAAATCAGCAAGAGCTAATTCTGTATTTATAGTTTCCATATCTGATGCCGGATCAATACGGCCATCAACGTGAACAACATCGCCGTCATTGAAAACACGAATCACTTGGCAAATTGCATCGGTCTCACGAATATTTGTTAGAAATTTATTTCCAAGCCCTGCACCTTCAGATGCTCCTTTAACAATTCCTGCGATATCAACAAAAGAGACAACGGCTGGAAGAATTTTCTCTGAGCTAAAGATCGTGGCTAACTTGGGTAAACGCTCATCTGGCACTCCCACCATGCCCACATTGGGTTCAATCGTGGCAAAGGGATAGTTGGCAGCAAGCACGTTGTTTTTAGTCAGAGCGTTAAAAAGGGTGGACTTACCCACATTTGGCAGTCCGACTATTCCAATTGAGAGGCTCACGAGGAGTAGAGCCTACGCGGGATTGTCAGTGCTTCCTGCCACGATAGGCCCATGCCCGCTTACCTAACGCCCTTATTGATAGGTCTATTCACCGGAATCACTATCGGTTACCTACTTTCTGCCCTCAAATTCAAGAATTCCTCGGGTGATCAAGCTTTACTCAAGGACTATAAATCACAGTTAGATGCAGAGCGCAGTAAAACAGAAGGTGCAATTAAGTTAAATGCCGAACTTGTTGCGATGAAAGAGTCGGTCAATAAGTTGTCAGAGCAATCTAATGAAGCAAATCGTATTCGCACTGAAGCAGAAGCAAAGCTAAATACAACGATCAGCGAAATGCGAAGAGCTTCAGAATCTATTTTCGATGAAACGAAAAAAATAGCTGGCGCACTTTCTAACACACAGACACGTGGAAAATTTGGTGAGGCGCAGTTAGAACTCCTGCTAGAAGGCGCCGGATTAAGACAAGGCCATGAATACACAAGCCAGCGCTCGACTACAGATTCTGACTCAACTGGAATTCCAGATGTAACCGTAAACATGCCTGGCGGAAGTCTTTTATTTATTGACTCCAAGTTTCCTTTTGATCGTTTTCTAGATGCCTTTGCAACACAAGATCAAAGTGAGCGAGATGAGTTTTTACAGCAGCACAGTAAAGATTTGCTTAAGCATGTAGAAGCACTAGCAAAACGTGGTTACCACAAATCTCAGGGCTCGCCTGACTTTGTTGTTCTCTTTGTTCCCTTTGAAACTCTTTTATCAGAAGCTCTGCGCTTAGATCCAATGTTGCTAGAAAAAGCCTTTAAAGCAGGAGTTACGATTGCAACCCCAACATCAATGATGGCCTTGCTTCGCACAATTGGATACATTTTTTCCAGAAACAAGTTAGCAGAAAATGCAGATGAGATTCAAAAGGTTGCAAGTACTTTCTTAAAAAACATCACCTTGCTTCATACTAAAATTGTTGCCGTTGGAAAAGCAATCTCATCAACTTCTAAAGCTTATGAAGATCTTGTGCCAACGGCTGAAAAGACTGTCTTGGCACCAGCTCGCAGAATTCATAACTTGGGAGTTGCTGGAGATAAAGATAAATTAGCCATTGCCTATCCTGAAGCACCTGGTGCGGTCAGGGAGTTAAAGAGTGCGGAGTTAGATGGCGGAGATGATTACATCGATGCAGAAGAGGTTGAAGAATAATGAGCACATTTCAAAAAGTTGCGATCCAAGGCCCAGGACTTAAAAAAGAGGGCGTTGTAGTTCTACAGACATTGTTTATTGGTTTTTTTGTTTTCATTGAATCAGTTTTTCGGAGCGGTGTTGGGGTTATTACCGGAATTGCAATTTGTGCTGCGATGTATGGCTCACTGCGTTTTGGTCGCCCCGGCACAACATATGTCTCTGTTGTAACGCCACCTTTGGCCTTTGCTGCAACATCTCTACTAACAACAATTGTGCTGGTTGGATTTAGGCCATCAAGAGTTGGAATTGATTTTATTGCAGCCCTTGCAAGTGAAGCACCATTTCTAATTGTCTCTGCCCTCTATGGCTGGTTTATGTACTTTAATCAAAAGGCAAAGAAAAAGCCTTTTAAATCAGAGAATAGAGTTGCATAACTAAAGATTCATGCGATTACGGTTTCTAAAAAGAACTTAAATCTGACCAGCTGCTTTCATGTCTTTGCGTAGCTCTGGTGGCAAAGCAAAAAGCAGTGATTCTTCGGCCGCTGTAACTTCTGTGACTTCCTTAAATCCCATCTCAGCAAGAGATTTGAGAACATCTGTTACTAAAATCTCTGGGACTGATGCACCACTTGTTACACCAATTGTCTCCACACCCTCAAACCATTCGTCCTGCATCTGTTCTGCGTAATCAACTAAGTAGGAAGCTTTCGCACCATACTCAAGTGCAACTTCAACCAAGCGCACAGAGTTAGATGAATTAACAGAACCAACAACGATGACAAGGTCAGATTGTGGCGCAATTGCCTTAATTGCCTCTTGCCTGTTTTGAGTTGCATAACAAATGTCATCACTTGGTGGTGCCTGGATATCTGGGAAGCGCTCTTTTAATATTGCAACTGACTCTAAAGTTTCATCGACTGACAAGGTTGTTTGTGAGAGCCAGACTAAGTTTTTTCCAGGCGTTGGTTGAACTGTTCGGGCACCTTCTAATCCATCGACAACTCGTACTTGACCAACTGCTTCACCAGCTGTTCCTTCAACTTCTTCGTGGTGGTGGTGACCGATGAGTAAAATCTCTGAACCTTCAGCGGCAAAGCGGCGCACTTCGTGGTGCACTTTTGTAACAAGTGGACAGGTTGCATCGATTGTCTTGAGATTTCTTGCAGCTGCTTGTTCATGAACTAAAGGTGAGACACCGTGTGCGGAAAAAACAACGGTTTTACCTTCAGGTACTTCATCTGTTTCATCAACAAATATTGCACCCTTTGCTTCAAGGGATGCGACGACGTGAATATTGTGAACGATTTGTTTGCGCACATAGACCGGCGCCCCATAGAGGGCCAAAGCTTTTTCGACTGTAATAACTGCGCGATCTACCCCTGCGCAATATCCGCGGGGCGCCGCAAGCAGAACTCTCTTAGTCATGGGCTCAGTCTATTAGGCTCTATCCATGTTTGAAACTTCAAGTGAAGCCCCAGCAACGGTTCGGGTAGTTACTGAAGCCATCAAAGAGTACGTAGATCGTTTGGGTCCAATATGGATCGAAGGTGAGATCAGCGAACTAAATGAGCGCAGCGGAATGATGGCCTTTATCCGCTTGCGCGATCCAAGCGTTGACATGTCAATTTCAGTGATGTGTCATAAGTCGGTAATCGCAGCTGCGCAACCACTTCCAGCAAATGCGCGAGTAGTTTTGTATGCAAAGCCATCTTGGTACACAAAAAATGGTTCTCTTTCTTTTTCTGCACGCGAGATTCGCCAAGTTGGTGTCGGTGAACTTCTTGCACGATTAGAAGCATTAAAAAATACTCTGGCACAAGAAGGTTTGTTTGACT
>WLHC01000005.1 GCA_009702925.1 Actinomycetota bacterium | reverse complement strand
TAATTGGTGTTGATTTAGCAGCCCCTGGACTTAAGTTGGCACATGCTGAGGCTGCAGCCGATGGCGTCAGTATTCAATTTAAGCAGCAAGATGGTCGTAACGTTGGATTGCCAGATGGTTCAGTTGATTTAGTAACGGGAACAATGATTTTGCATGAGATGCCATCTGAGGCAATTGTAGAAACTGTTAAAGAGGCGACAAGATTGCTAAAGCCTGGTGGAGTTATTCGCTTCCTCGAGTTTCAGCCAACGGGTGATCCTGTTCGCGATGCAACTGTTTATGAGCATGCTGAACGAAACAATGAACCATACTTTCGTGCCCTATTTGCAACCGACTTAATTGAAGTGTGTGAAAAGCTGGGACTCAAAGATGCCAAGTGGGTTGCATTCGATGAGCGCGCAGAAGGACTTCGTCCGCAGGGTTGGCCAACACGATCTGATTGGCATTTTCCATGGTGCGTATTACAAGCAACGAAGGTTGCCTAATGAGTGCCGAGTTTGATTTCTTTGGTAACCAACAAGTTTCAAAATTATTTGATCTTGTTTTAGAACTTGGAATGGATCTTCATGTCACAACTACCCGTCTTAGGGCTTTGGAGATGTTACTCATTCGAAAGGGTGAATTAACGGTTGATCAACTCGACGGATTTACTCCAACTGAGGCTGAAAAACAAATTTTGGATTTAAAGCGAGATGAGTTCATGGCTAGATTGATGAGGATCATTACCGAGTCAGGTCCGTCTGAGCACCCACTTCGCGAGCAGTGGGATGCAGCGATTGCACAGCGCAACTTGAACAAGTAATTCAGAAAAGTAATTTGGAGAGGTAATTTCTCTTTGAAACTTAGTTGAAATTAAAAGCCAAAAGGGCCGGACTGTTAAGTCCGGCCCTTTTGGTTATGTTTTTTAGACTGTAATTACTTAATCAGTGCAATCTGAGCCTTTGCCTTTGTATACAAAGGACCTGTGATTTTTGAGAAGCCCTTTGCTGGGTACTTCGTAGGGCACTCCTCTAGAACATATGTAAACCAAGCAGCTACATCCTTTTGCTTCTCTGCATCTTTCTTAGAAGCAGCTGGATAAGCCAGACCATAGGAAGCTGTTCCTAGTGGATAGGCGCCTGGGATCTTCTTCACGAAGTCTGCTGTGACAGTTCCATTGGCATTAATTGTTCCTCCGCCTAGGAATGCTGATGTACCGGCCGCTGATGGGTCAACGAAATCACCATTTGCATTTTTAATGAACGCTGACTTTAGGCCATTATCTGTTGCAAAGCTCAATTCGCCATAACCAATAGATCCATCTTTGCTGGCAACACCAGATGCTACAAGTGCAGAACCAGATTGTCCCTGGAAGTTAAATGAACCAGCGATTGATGTTGGAGTACCACTTGAAAATGTTCTATTTCCTGGTTTAGTCCAGATTGCTGGTGCTGATTTATTGAGGAAAATTCCAAAGTTTTCACTCGTACCTGAGCCATCTGTGCGATACCAAACAGTAATTGGTGTCTGTGGGAGGGCATAGTCAATTACCTTGGTTGTGTATTTCAAAACTTTTGGGTTTCCTTTTGAATCAAGAAGCGGAACAGTGTTTGTTACCTTCTTACCCTTTACGGTAGTTGTTACCTTCTTAGTTGCAAAAACAGGTGTCTTTACTGTTCGTGTATTGTCCTTATCGATCTCTGGGTCATTCCAGACTGTAATCTCACCACTGAAAATTTTTGCAATCGTTGTAGGAGAAAGGTAAAGGCCTTCTTTGATTCCCTTTACGTTGTACATAATTGAAATCGGTGCCGCAAAAATTGGAGCATAGATAATGTTTTCTGGTTCTCCAGATGAATATGGAGCATCAGATCCTGCGAAATCTACAAGTGTTCCAGCTTTAAAGTCTGTTTGCCCTCTAGTAGATCCTCCGCCTGGATAGTTAACAACGGTCTGTGATACAGCAGTAAAGTCACCTTTACAAGCATCAATGAGTGGGCTTGCAAAAGTTGCTCCACTTCCAGTGATTGTTCCAGCTGCAGATGCTGGTGATGTTCCAGCAATAAGTGCGGAAACAGTAAGTAGCGAAACCGCATAACTTAAACGAAATTTCATTTTTCCCCCATTTTGATGACGCCTTACTTAGACGCTGGTGGAAATCTATGCTTCTAGCCCTAACAATTGTGAAACTAAAAACTAACCAATACCGACGGCAAAGCAAACTTTAGGTGAACAGATTTAGCCAAAACGTCCTGTTACGTAATCTTCAGTTCGCTTATCTTTAGGGTTGCTAAAGATGTGCGAGGTTGGCGCGGTCTCGATTAGCTCGCCGGGACCCCCATCGGAGAGGAAAAAACCGGTGTAATCAGATACACGGGCTGCTTGCTGCATATTGTGGGTCACAATAACGATGGTCATAGTCTTTGAGAGATCACGAATTGTCTCTTCAATTCGAAGGGTCGATCCCGGGTCTAGAGCAGAACATGGTTCATCCATTAACAAAACCTGTGGCTTAACAGCAAGAGAGCGAGCGATGCACAGACGTTGTTGCTGACCACCAGACAAAGTGCCTCCATATTGGTCCAGGCGATCTTTAACTTCACTCCATAATCCCGCACGAACTAGGCAGTCTTCTAACAATTCATCCGAGTTGTTGATTTTAATCTGAGCTAATTTGAGCCCAGAGAGAACATTTTCTTTAATAGTCATAGAAGGGAATGGATTTGGCTTCTGAAAAACCATTCCAATTCCTAATCGAATCTTTGTAACATCGACACCAGAGCGATAAACATCCTTGCCATCAAGGAGAACTTCACCAGCCATTGCAGCCGTTGGAATAAACTCGTGCATTCTATTGAGAATGCGAATAAATGTTGACTTACCACAACCTGAAGGGCCAATGAGCGCCGTTACTGTGCCAGCGTAAAAATCTAGAGAAATATCAGAAAGGACATGTTTTTGACCAAACCATGCGTGAACATTACGAGCTTCAAGTCCAACACCCATGGCAGAAGTACCAGGAGTCCTGGTTGCAGCAATAGATGCCAATGAGTTGACTTTGGTTTGTGACATGTCTTTTTCTCCCTCGTTATCCATACTCGATTACCCTTTTTTGTTTCCTAATACACGTGCAATGGTGAAAAAAATCATGACTACAACCATAAGAACAAAAATACCTGTCCAAGCACGCTCAGCTCCAGTTTCAGTTCCTAATCCAAAATTCTTCCAGACGTAAAATGGAAGAGCAGAGTTGTTGCCACTGAATGGATTCCAGTTCATTGCATCGTTACCACCGACTGTGAGTAGTAAAGGAGCGGTCTCTCCTGCAACCCGTGCGGTACCTAAAATCACAGCAGTTATAAGTCCACTTCGGGCTGCAGGGATAACTACAAGTGCAACTGTTTTCCATTGTGTTGCACCGAGTGCTAATCCTGCTTCTCTTAGATCTGTCGGAATCAACTTCAACACTTCTTCTGCGGTACGGGCAACAGTTGGGATCATCAAAATTGCCAAAGCTAATGAGCCCGCGGCAGTGTTATAACTTCCCCCTAAAGAAATCATCCAAACGGCATAAATGAAAAGGCCCGCAACAATAGAAGGTACACCGCTCATTGCTTGGACGAAGAATCTAACGGTTCCAGATGCTTTTCCTTTTACCTCAGTTAGATACAAAGCTGTCAATAAACCGATCGGAATACTTACAATCGTTGCTAGAGCAACCACATAAAGAGAACCAACAAGTGCATGTAGTAACCCACCTTCGCTCAGTGGAGCATCAGAGGCGGTTACCGACATATCATCAAAAAACATTCCAATTGAAAGACCTGGCGCACCCTTTCTAATAATTTCGAAAACTATCGATGCGACTGGAAGCAATACAAATGCTGCAAGAAAATAAATTATGATGGTCGACACCGAGTTGGCTGCAGCTTTGCGATCCTTGCGAATCCAACTAATTGATGCAGCAATAAAAAGTGAAAGAACAATGAAAGTTAAAATGAAGCCAAGAATTCCGGCCAAAGGTGATACTAAGACCAGTATCAAGCTGGCGATTACCGTACCAATTGCTCCAAAAACATCTGGCAAAAGTTGCTTCGGGGTAGCTTTCCAGGGCTTTAATGGTCTTGGGACCATCATCTGATTAGGATCATTCGATCCCTGTGGTTTATTTTCGGTCACAGTACTCATCCTTGGCGAACCGTCTTGTTAATGATCGCATTGGCGACAAAGTTAACGGCAAGAGTGACCATGAATAACACAAACCCGGCGGCCATTAATGCTTTGAGCTCAGGTTCGGTTGCTTCTCCAAATTTGTTTACGATTAAAGATGCAACTGAACCACCGGCGCTCAACAAAACTTCAGGACGAATGTCATAGACAAGGTTAAGCACAGTATAAACAGCAACAGTTTCACCTATCGCACGACCGAGCCCAAGCATTGCGCCACCAATCACTCCGCCTTTTCCATAAGGAATCACAACAGAGCGAATCATTGACCATCTGGTTGCTCCCAGTGCATAAGCAGCTTGGATTCTATCCAGTGGAGTTTGAGCAAAAACTTCACGCGAAATTGATGTAATAATTGGAATGATCATGACCGCTAACACGAGACCTGCAATAAATGGTGATCGTGAATAAAAGTCACCCGGCATTGAGAAAATTGGAATAAAGCCGAAGTACTTGTTAATTAATTTGGCCCATTCCTCAGCGTGGGGCATAAGCACGTAAAATCCCCAAAGCCCAAAAACGATAGAGGGAATTGCAGCCATAACATCGACAACTAAAACCATTGGTTTTTTTAGCCATTCGGGTGCGTAGTATGAGAGAAACAACGCTGCACCTACAGCAAGCGGGAATCCGAAGAAGAGTCCTATAAAACCAATTACCAAAGTTCCGTATAGCATGGCACCGATTCCATATGATGCTTCGGTTCCGTTTTCAATACTTTCAGCTATCCACTCAAATGAGGTAACAAAACTCAATCCCTCAGACCTAAATACATTAAGTCCGTTATAAAAAAGAAAAAGTGAAATCAAGCCAAGCACCAATAGTGAAATCATTCCGCCTGAGCTAACGATCCCCCTGAAAATTCGATCTGAAAATCGAGGTTCCGTTGTTATCTCGCGGGGGGTTGGACCCTCGCTTTTGACGGGATTAACGGTGCTCACGAGAGGATCATGCCCTTTCACCTTTAATTTGAAGCAGAGGAAAAGTGAACAGAAGGTTAACGAAGCGTGAAGAAAGACCGAATCAGGCTCAGATCAACCGTTGGAGACCTATTTCTATGGGGCTACTGGTCCGCCCTTGGTGGCTGCGATTTCATCCAAAATCTCCATGACGCGAATAGTCTCTTTCATCGGCAGAATCCAACTTGGCTCACCCAATAATCGCGATCCAAAGTTTTCAACCATCAATTGATATGGATCAACTGGAGCAAACTTTTCTATCGTATCCCCAACTTTGAGAATGCTTGTATTTCTAAGTGAGGTAAAGGCATCATTGCCGAGATTTTCAATTGTTGCCAAAGAGCCAGTAATAACTAATTTCTGCTCTTCTTCCCGTTCAAAAGATGTAAGTGCATGAGCTTCAATTGTGTCATTGATTGTTGCGCTTATTCGCGTCGTCATATCAACGCCCGTTGGTGCAGTAGTTCTCTCAACAGAGTTGATAACCATTGTGAGATTACCTTGAGTGAGTGCAGAAAATGCATGCAGTGGATATGGCCCAACGTCAAACAAACTTCCGCCACCCATCTCTGGAATCAAGCGATAATTTCCTTCCAGAGAACCTGGAAAAGTAAATGATGCGTCAATTGAATTAATCTCACCGATTGCGCCACTTCGTACAAGTTCAACCATACGAATAAACCGTGGATGCCAACGTGTCCATACTGCTTCAACCAGTAGTCGATCATTTGCTTGCGCCGCATCTGCCATTGATCTAGCTTCGATTGCATTCATGGCTATTGGTTTTTCGCAGAGCACATGCTTGCCAGCATTGAGAGCCTTGATGCTCCAATTACAGTGTTGATCATTTGCAAGCGAGATATAAACGGCATCAACCTCTGGATCGCTCAACAGATCCTCATAGCTCATGTGTACTTTTTCAGGCTCTAAAGATTGAGAGCGAGCAACATCTCTACTTGCAACTGCATACAAAGTTGCATTTTTAGCACTGTGAACAGCAGGTGATAATGCCTTTGTTGCAATGGACCCAGCACCAAGAAACCCCCAACGAATACTCATGCCCTGAGCAACTTTGCTGCAACGGGCAAACCGTTCTTGAGAGCAGATTCCTCTGCAGCTTGCATAATTGCAACAACATCTCGAGATTGCGCCGATGTCACTGACATGGTTTTACCTTCATTAATTCGTGCCACTAATGACTCATGGAATGTGTATGGCTTAACACTTTGCAGTGGAATAGCTTCAACACTGCCATTTGCTCTGTGAATAGAGATTTTTGCAGGAAGATCGGCCACCGAATCACCGGCGCTTAGATCCCAATCCCCCACAATCGAACCCTTGGTCCCGAGAATGAAGTATTTAGGCTTGCGAGCTGCGGCAAGGTCCGAGTTAGTAAAGATCGCCTGAACTCCATCTGTAAAGGTAAGTGTTACCTGTGCATGGTCAGCATTTGTTACGTGGTCCCATACTCGCTTTTGATTTAGTCCGGTTACATGATCAAGCGGTGAAGCAATAACTGCCAATATCTGATCAATGAAGTGGCTTCCCCAGTCAAATATCGCACCACCTGAAACTGCAACATCAGAATGCCAATATGAACAAGGTTTGGAATATCCACCTACAAAACTTTCGTAATGAAAAACCTCACCGATTTCGCCAGAATCGATCAATGATTTAATTGTCACAAAATCTGCATCGAAGCGACGATTTTGATAGACAACTAGTAAAAGTTTGGATGCATCAGCTAATGCGATTAACTCATCGCACTCATTGGTTGTTAGAGCCATTGGTTTTTCTAGTACTACATTTATTCCACGGGATAGAGCTTGTTTAGCCCAATAAAAATGTGTGTTAGGCGGCGTTGAAACAACTACAAGATCAATTTCTCCAGATTCAAGCATCACTTGTGCATCATTAAATCCTTTGGCATTTGGCGCAATTTGTAGCGCCGCATTTAATCGCTCTGAATTGGTGTCACAAACTGCCGTTAGGACCATTCCTTGTGTCGAGAGCAAAGCTTTATTGTGCTCATCACCGATTGCACCATAAGCCAACAGCGCCGTTCTGATTTCAGATTTAGATTGAATGATCACTCCTATTGTTTCTAACCTGGGCTAGGTTACCCACCAGATTGTCATTGCGCTCGCGGGGTTGGATTGCCCCTTTGCAGGCCACTGCTCGGACTAGTTATACCCCAGGGGCCGATTTCCCAAGTTATTTTGAGGCCCTTAGACCCGCTCCAAAGAGGGTTCCCCGGCCATGAAATTCGTTATGACTTTGTTACAAAGAGTACTTCCAAATTAGGGCAAACCATTGACAGATTATCTTGGTGGGTGAATCATCTGACAGTGATTTGTATACCGTTGTGTATCTCCGAGTACCACTCTGGGAGAATCCATGACCACGCGACTTTGATGGGAAAAATCAATGGAAACTACTAAAGACGCACCATCAAAGTTTCTCAATGGAAATCGAATTACAGCCTTTGTAATTCTTTTGGTTTCTGGCAATTTACTAAACTTTTCACTTCGTTATGGACTCTTTCTTGAAGATGGTGCACCTGGTCCTGGTCTTTTCCCTGCAATCATTACTGCCCCATTGGTTGGACTTTGTATTGCATGGCTGATTATTGGTGACCGTGAAGTGCCCAAAGTTAAGCAAGATTCTGATTCAAAAGATGAATTAACCGCCGAGCTTGAAGCAAAATTAGATGAAATTCAAGAAATCGATTCAGATGGCAAAAAGAGAATTGCTTGGGTTTTTTTCTGGACGATTGTTATGTTTGCAACTTTTGAAAGGTTAGGCAGCATCATCTCTCTATCGATTTATTCAATAGGACTTTTGTTTTCAATATCAAACACAAAATCTTGGAAGGTATTTCCCTCTACTCTTCTCATGATTCTTTTGGTGACATTTGGCGCAGTGAAAATCGGAGTCATGCTTCCTGATCCATTTAATATTTTCAGAATATTTGGAGGGCAATAATGTCAGAGATAATCTCCAACTTACAGCTCGGATTTGATTCCGTTCTTACCCTCAATATATTTATGTGGGCGGTAATTGGCTGTGGACTAGGAATGATTACAGGCGTATTACCTGGATTTGGCCCTGCAGCTGCAACAGGTTTACTTCTTCCATTTGCATTTGTTTTGCCGCCAACGGCTTCTATTGTGATGCTTGCATGTATTTACTACGGTTCAATGTACGGTGGAACGATAACTTCAGTACTACTTAATGTCCCAGGAGAAGCATCATCGGTTGCTACATGTATTGATGGTTATGCAATGACCAAGCGCGGTATGGCTGGTAAGGCTCTTTCAATATCTGCCGTTGGCTCATTTATCGCCGGAGTTATAGCCGTATTTGGACTCATTTTTTCACAGAAGATTGCAGCGATTGCAATTACCTTCACCTATCTAGATGTCTTTGGATTTAGTTTGCTTGCTTTGACTTTAGTCGTGGGCCTAACTGGCGATTCAATGATTAAGGGATTAATTTCGGCCTTCCTTGGATTATTCATTGGAATGGTTGGGCTTGATATTTATACCGGTGGTCCAAGATTTACGATGGGTCTAGACCAACTACAAGAAGGTCTTCCATTTATTGCGATCATCATGGGTATCTTTGGTTTGTCAGAGATTTTGGAAAGTATCGGGGGCAAGAAACAACCTGATTACTCCGGAAACATCGGATCAACCTTACTGAAGTGGCAAGATTTTAAAGACTCAATTGGTGCCATTTTAAGAGGCACAGGTATTGGCTTCTTCTTTGGTCTACTTCCTGGATCACCTGCAGCTGCATCTTCTTTTGCGGCTTACACAGTTGAAAAACGAGTCTCAAAAACCCCCGAGAGATTTGGAAAAGGTGCAATACAAGGTGTTGCTGGACCTGAGGCTGCAAACAATGCACTTGGAATCTCAAACTTTATTCCACTGCTCGCACTTGGAATTCCGTCATCGGCCACAATGGCTATTTTATTGGCGGCATTTACGATTAATGGGCTAACACCTGGACCTCTGCTATTCACAAATAATCCAGAGATTGCTTGGGGTTTGATTGCAAGCCTTGCACTTGCAAATGTAATTCTTCTGATCATGGCATTGCCACT
This sequence comes from Actinomycetota bacterium, assembly GCA_009702925.1. Lineage (GTDB taxonomy): Bacteria > Actinomycetota > Actinomycetes > Nanopelagicales > Nanopelagicaceae > Planktophila. The sequence continues at coordinate 40,039 of WLHC01000005.1, read as the reverse complement.
TGTCAGAATGTGGGTTTCGATTTTAAAAATTCCTACAATGATTCTTTACACAATCACTCTCTCATTCATGAGTATCGGTGCCTACATAATTGATGGTTCTATGTTCTCGGTTTTGGTTCTCTGGATAGCTGGAATTGTCGGATTCACTTTGCGCAGATTTGGTGTCCCAATGGCACCAGCAGCATTAACGATCGTTCTAGGGCCAATGCTTGAAAAAAGTTTCCGGACAGCGCTCCAAGTAAACTATGGGGAGTTTTCATCGTTGTTCTCAAGCTCTCGAGCAAACACGGCTTATGCATTAATTGTTGTTGTGTTAGCAACTAAAATGATCTCTTCCATCCGCAAGAGTAATAAGGTAAGAAAAATGAAATCTTCTGCAGCAATGAATGGTTCAAAGTAGATGACTTTTGAATCATTGATTGAACTGTGGAAGTAAAACCGAAGCAGTACAAAAATCCATGGATAATAATCGGAACGGAGCTGTTCTAATGAAAAGAAATAAAACCGTACAGATCGCTGCAATTGCGGTGACTGCACTAGTTCTATCGCTCACGGCCACTACAAGTGCTTCAGCTGCTACAGCTAAGGTCAATGGCGCTTGTAAAACTGTTGGTGAAAAGAGCGGAACTTTAACTTGTACTCAATCTGGTACAAAAAAAGTATGGAAAACCACAGTTGTCCCTGCAGCAATCAAGAGCTGGTTAAAAGACTGTAACAACCAACTTTCAGTTGTAATTGGATACGGCGCTGGTGGAGCTACTGATATTTGGGCTCGCTTGCTTGCTAAGTACATCGAAACCGAAACTGGTGCAAAGGTAAACGTAACTAACACCCCAGGTGCCGGTGGATCTCTAGGTATCAACAAGGTAATGTCATCTAAGCGAAATGCCTGCACATTGGGTAACGTGAACTTGCCATCTGCTTTGCAGTACCTACGCCCAACAAGTTCAGTGACATACACAAAAGAGTCACTTAACCTAATCGCTACAACAGGATTCTCTGCAAACGTGATCGTTGTTCATGCTGACTCAAAGTACAACACAGTCAAGGATCTCGTAGATGACATGAAGGCAAATGCAGGCAGAATTAAGGCAGGCTCTGACGGTCCTGGCTCTGATGATGCGATTGCTTACTACGATCTAGCTCAAAAGACAGGTACAACTTTCACACAGGTTGTTACTGATGGATCTGCAGCAAAAGTTGCAGCGCTATTGAGTAAGCAAGTTGACTTCTTTGGTGGTTCTATCACTGGAGTTAAGGCAAACATCGACAATAAGCAGTTCAAGGCACTTTGTGTATTCTCAGATGTTAAGTCAAAGTTCTTGCCAACTACGCCTACATGTAAAGAAGCAGGATATGACGTAATCTCCACAAACATGTGGTCACTGTTCACATCTCAGGGTGTACTTGAGTCACGTCGCCAAGCAATCGAAGATATGCTTCTAAAGATTGCCGCGAACACAACATACATCGCTGATAATGACAAGCTTGCAATTGAAGTGCGTCCGTTCACAAGCGATGCACTTTCAGAGGAATGGACTCGTCAAGCCGTTCTTTACAAGTCGATCATCTCAAAGCTCTAATCTAGAGATATAGATTAAAAGTTAGACCCCCGGAAGTATTTACTTTCCGGGGGTCTAACTACTATTAGGAGGGCTAATTCAATTTTATGAAGACCACTGGAGACTTACAGCCACTTTCATATGGGCTTTGGGGAATTCTCGCGACACCGTTTATGGGTCCACATTACGAATTAGATAAAGAATCTTTGACTCGATTAGTTCAGCATTTTGAATCCCTGGGTGCGCAAGGTGTGGTTGCTTTAGGAGTATTTGGAGAAGGCTCGGCCCTTAACAGTCAAGAACAAGAAGAAGTAATCAAAACTGTATGTTCATCTACCGACAAAATGAGAATCATAGTAGGTATCTCTGAGCGATCTACATCTCCGGCAATAGAGCAATCAATAAGGGCATTGGAGTCTGCAGGCAAGAAACTCTCGGGATTAATGGTCCAAGTTAACTCTCCTAATGCAGAAATCTTAAGCAAGCACTTAACTAAAATTTATGAGGAAACAAATACAGGCATAGTCTTACAAGATTATCCAGTAGTCAGTGGAATTAAGATCTCTACTGCGCAAATTCTAGAAACAATTAAAAGCTGCCCATTCATTATCGCCGTAAAGTCAGAAAATCCGCCGACTGCGCAGGTGATCAGTGAGTTAACAGCCATGACTAAAGTTCCGATCATTGGAGGCTTGGGTGGAGTGGGGTTAATTGACGAACTAGAAGCTGGAGCGGCAGGTGCGATGACTGGATTTTCTTATCCAGAAGGATTGATCGAAGCAATCCAGGCCTATTCAGAAAAAGGATTTGAAGGGGCAAGAGAAGCGTTTGCAAAATGGTTGCCGCTTGCAAACTTTGAGGCACAACCAGGCATCGCTTTGGCAATTAGAAAAAGAATTTACCAAGAACGTGGAATCTTTACAGAAAGTACAGTTAGACCCCCATCTCCAAAAATGCCAAAAAATTTAGAGCCTTTGATGTTCAAACATTTAAAGATTGTTCAAAGCTACGTAAACAACTAATAAGGAGAAAACAAAGTGAATTTTGGAATTGATGGAAAAGTTGCTTTGGTGGCTGCATCAACCTCTGGACTTGGATTAGCAAGTGCGCAGGCTCTCTCATTAGAAGGTGCCCGAGTCGCTATATCGGGGCGCCGTGGAGATGTTGCTAGATCGCAAGCAGCCTTACTTAAGGGTGCAGTCGGTTTTGAAATGGACTTAGCGGTCGAAGGTAATGCTCATGAATTAGCAACCAAAGTTGCCAAAGAAATGGGTAGCGTTGAAATTTTAGTACTCAATAGTGGAGGGCCTAAACCAGGGCCTGCTGCAAAAATGACTCGAGCTGCCTTCTTAGAAGCAGCAGAATATCTAATCTTCCAACACATTGAACTTGTCAATGCAATTCTGCCCGACATGATCTCTAAGAAATGGGGAAGAATAATTGGAATTGGTTCAACAGCAATTCAAAATCCAAATCCAGATTTGTCATTATCTAGTATTGCAAGGTCTAGTTTGGCTGCATACCTAAAGACGCTTTCAAAAGAGGTTGCATCTGAAGGCGTAACTGTGAATATGGTTCATCCAGGCCGAGTAGATACCGAAAGAGTCCGACAGCTAGATCGATTTAAAGCAGAGAAACAAAATCGACCAGTTACTGAAATTGAACAAGAGTCGATAGGCACAATACCTGCCAATCGATACGGGCACCCCGAAGAGTTTGGTTCAACAGTGGCATTTTTGGCAAGTAAACAGGCTTCTTACATCACTGGTGTGCAGATTCGTGTTGATGGTGGAAGAGTTGAAGGTTACTAGATGAGGATTGCAACAATATCTAAGGGATCTCAAACGGCAGCAATTGTTATTGACTCAGAAGACAACTATTTTTTTGCAGATGAACTATTTCCTGGAAATACCTATGACGATTGCCTCAGAATTATCCAGGAATTTACACCCAATGAAATAAAGAGCGCATTCTTTGCATCCAAGCTACAGAAAAGAAAATTAAATGGTGTTAAGTTCCATGCACCTTACCGCACACCAGAATTGATTTGGGGAATAGGACTCAATTACTCTGATCATGCATCTGACCTATCTGCCGTTGCACCAGGTGATGAACCAGCTTCTTTTATAAAAGGCAATCACACAATTATCGGGCCAGGTGAAGTTATTCAGATTCCAATCCAAAGTGCTCGTACGACTGCAGAGGCCGAACTTGGATTGGTGATGGCAAAGAGATGTAGAAACGTCTCAGAATCTGAAGCTCTGGATTATGTATTTGGAGTAGTGCCTGTGCTTGATCAAACCGCTGAGGACATACTGCAAAAAAATCCTCGATTTCTTACTAGATCAAAGAATTTTGAGACATTTTTCTCTTTTGGGCCGTGGATTATGACACTTGATGAAGTGCTGGAAAAGAATTCGACCATAGATCAGATAACTGTATCAACGGTTAAAAATGAAGAAGTTCTTAAGAGTAATCAGGTTACAAATATGACGTTTAGCCCTTTAAATCTAATCTCATTTCATAGTCAAGTTTTTCCTCTTGTTGCCGGTGACATCATTTCAACCGGAACACCCGGTGCTGTGCCGATTCAAGAAGGAGATGTTGTGCGAAGTGATATCTCAGGAGTTGGTTCATTAACGAATTCAGTTACTAAAGCAAAGATGGGGGCATAAATGGATTGGATCATTGGAGCATATGCAGCTTCTCCAACTAGAGATGGATGGGTTGAGCAAGAAGAAGCAGAGTTTTTAGAGGGGATCTATAGACTCAAGAATTTAGCAGGGTTAGAGGTTCCTTTCTCGGATTCAATTCACAAATTTGATGAGGATTGGTTTATTCAAAGGTTTCCATCTAATTTGCAATTAGTTTTAACACTTATTCCTGGAACAACTGCAAGTGTAAAATCTAATCCGCTTTGGGGAATCAGCTCTAATGATGAAAGTGGACGTGATTCTGCAGTTAACTTTGTAAAGAGCTGTCTAAAGTCTGTCAAAAAGGTCAATGATGCCAAAGGCAGTAAGGTTGTTAAGGCTATTCAGATTCACAGCGCACCTGGTGGAACAGATTCATCAACAAAAGCGCTGTCTAAGTCCCTGGAGCAAATTCATGCAATTGATTGGGATGGCGCGCAGATCGTAATTGAACATTGCGATGCACTGGTTTCGGGACAAGCAAAACAAAAAGGTTACCTCGACTTGTCACAAGAGATCCAAGCAATAAAAATGAGCATGACCCCCACTCGATTGTCAGTAAATTGGGGTCGATCTGCAATCGAAACTCGCTCTGCTCAAGGTCCGATCGATCACATAAAACTTGCGCGATCTGAGAAATTGCTTTCGGGTCTAATGTTTTCAGGTGCCTCAGGCGTAGACAATAGATTTGGAAAAGCGTGGGCTGATTGTCATGTGCCACCTACTCCCCTTGCCGATCACACATCTAATTTGCTCGAGACAAATTCCTTAATGACAACTGATGAGATTAAAAAATGCATTTCAGCTGCCGGAGATCTAGATTATGTCGGGTTAAAGATTGCACCTCTGAAAGAAATCACAGTTGCCCAGAGAGTTCAAACAGTTGCAGAATCACTAGAAGTTTTAGAAATTGCCAATTCTTTACTGAATTGATCTTGCCAATTCCCTACTGAAATTAACTAGGGAGCGATTGTAATTAAACGCTCTTCTGTCATTTCTGCAATTGCATATTTTGGACCCTCTTTGCCATGGCCGCTCATCTTTACCCCACCGTATGGATATAAATCTAAACGGCTAGATGAGGTCTCATTAATGTGAACTGAGCCAAAGCGCAGAGTCTCTGCAGCCAATAAAGCTTTTTTGATATTGGCTGTAAAGATACCTGCAGCTAAACCATAAGGTGTGTCATTAGCTTCAGAAATTGCTTGATTTAGATCTTGGAATGGGCGAATAGTAACTACAGGTCCAAAGATCTCTTTTTGCATAACGAGCATGGATTGATCTACTTGACTCAAAACGGTAGGTCCAAATACATTGCCAATTCTCTTACCACCATGAGAAAGAGCTGCGCCCTTATCAACTGCATCCTTTACCCAAGACTCAACACGTTCGGTTTCTTGTAGAGAAATAAGTGGTCCAACAAATGTTTGATCCTCAGTTGGATCACCGACGTGTTTTGAGGATAGATGCTTTGAAACCTCACGAACAAACTCTGCTTCCACATCAGAGTGAACATAAAGGCGCTGAATTGATGTGCACACTTGGCCTGCCTTACGAAAGGAAGCGTTAACACAGAGTTCTGCAGCTTTTGCTATATCTCCATCTTCGCAAATAATTGTGCTCGAGAGTGATCCGAGTTCGAGTTGAGTCTTCCGGATTCCTACAGTTCTAGTTATATGTTCGCCAACTGCTGTACTGCCTGTGAAAGCATAAAATGATGGGATTGGATCCTCAAGTAACCACTGACCAACAGTTGTGCCCCCACCATTTAGTAATGAAATGAGTTTTGGCGGCAGGCCTGCCTCAAGAAGCAGGCTTACCAAGAGTTCTGATGTCATTGGTGTTAACGCCGCAGGTTTTACAACTACCGCGTTACCTGCTGCAATTGCAGGTCCAACTTTATGACAAACCGTATTAAGCGGAGCATTAAATGGTGTGATTGCACAAATGACACCAAGAGGATGGCGCACTGTGAATCCAATTCTTCCTGTGTATCCAGGTGCTCCAGAAATAGGAATAACCTCTCCTGTTATTCGCTTAGCTTCTTCGGCGCAAATGATCATTGTCTGAATCGCTCTTTTTGTTTCATTTCGAGCGTCCGTGATTGTTAATCCACTATCTGCAACTATGGTCCGCGCAATCTCTTCTACTTTGGCTTCCATAATTGTTGCCAATTTCGAAAGAACTAAATATCGGTCATATGGCTTAAAGTTACTTGATATTTGTGCCTGCAATGCAGAATTAGTGGCCTTAGAAACTTGATCCTTGGAGGCAGTATGTACTACCGCTACATCTGAACCATCGAATTTGTCCTTGAGAATAAAACTCTCATCTCCATCTACCCACTTGCCATCAATGAATAAGCGGATTTCCTTGGATGATTTTTTGCTCATTATTTTTTTCTCTCTTCAATCTTCTCGTAAACTCGATCAATAAATTCATTGTAATCACGCGGGGCTTGTCTGCCACCGGCATTTAACTCAAGATCCGCTGCCCAAGTTAACCGCTTTTCGCAGCCACTTGCCACCATTGGCTCTATTCCGGCCTCTTCTAATGTCGTTATCACTTGACCTAACTCGGCAGATCTTCTTCGAGCATGCAGATATGTTCTGCTAGTAATGTAAGTTGCAAATTCATTCCAATCATCAAATGGCATAGAGCCTCCCATGCCCTCTAGAACCTTAGCGCCGCCGCCGTACTCTCTAGCCATCAACAAGAATTCCAGCATTAGTGATTCCATGCCTTTTACTAGAATGCTTCGAAGCATTTTTGTTGCCGACGCTTCTCCTGCTTCATCCCCAGAGATCTCCATCTCCAAATTCATGCCTTGAGTAAGTTCAATAAAACGAGCTTTACCTGAACCGCTAATAATTATAGGAACACGATGCTTTAACGGTGGGACTGCGCCCATAACTGCAACATCAACAAAAGTGCCCTTTGACTTTGCAATCACAGCACCGACTGTCTTTTTGAGTTGCGGACCTGTTGAGTTCCAATCGCTATAAACTTGACCCTGTTGTAAAAGTGGAACTAGTTCTTCTGCAATTGAAACAGCAAACTTTGCATGAGTTAAACACAGTATTAAGTCACTGCTTTTGGCTAATTCCTCTAAATCTTTACAAACTATTATCCCTAGAGAGTTAACCTTTTCGGCAACTTCAGGCAGGTGCATTCTTGCTTCAAAGCCAGCGACTTCAACACCTTCGCTTTTGAGCCCTGCAGCAATAGCTGCTCCAGCTTCTCCTAAGCCTATAATTCCTATTCGAGTAGCCATCTCATATTCCTCTCTTGAACTAACCGTTGAACTTTATTGTGCGAATATCATCGAGCTTGGAAAGAGATGACAATTGAGCAAGAATTTCGTTTGTTACAAGTTCGCCGTAAATTGGATTTACCAGATCTACAAATTTTGATGAAACTTCGGCTTGGCTCATCGGGTCATCAGGATCACCTTTACGTGTTTGCCGGTCGGAAACATGGACCGAGCCATCCAAAGTTGTAATCGTGATTTTCGCACTTCGCTTTCGGGGGTAGTTCAGATCTTTCTCTGCAGAAGGTTTAAGAGTAACTAAATGCATTAATTTTCTTACTTCTGAGTTTTGTAGAGCTTCATCCTCAAAAGCTTTAATTCTTACAGTTCCACCACACAAGGCAGTTGCCACTGTATATGGAATTGAAAATTTTGCATCAAATGCAGTAGTCGGAGATTTTATTCCAGCAATCTCAATGGCTTTTGAATATGTCTCTACCTCGATTGACTTAATCTGATCAGCTTTAATCCCCTTCGAAGAAAGTTCTAAAGCGCCATCAATCGGAGCAAAGGTGTGACCGCAGCAGAAGTGATTCTTAACAGTGATCTCCTTGATTGCCCAAGAGTCTCCGAGGTTATCTAAAACTTCCGAAGTAGTTGGGCCATTTCCCATAGCTATTGAGAAACCACTCGAACCATCAAATATTCCATGGCTTCCGGTGAATCCGTGTTTAGCTGCCATAGCTGACAAAACGCCAGACTCGGCAGCTCTTCCAGAATGTAGTGGCTTGCTCATCGAATCATCTTTAAATGCTTGCTGTAATCCTGCAGCCATCGTTATTGAAGTAGCTAATGCATCCGTAAATTGAGTCGAATTCAACTTCAATATCTCAGCGGCTGCGGCAGCTGCACCGATTGCACCTACGGTTCCTGTTGTATGCCAATATTTATAGTGAGTGGGATTAACTTCACGGGCGATTCGGCAACCTATTTCATAACCGACGACTACCGCTCGTATCAGATCTGCTCCAGAGGCGCCCTGTGCCTCTCCAATTGCAATGGCTGCTGCAATTGTTGGTGCACCAGGATGGTACAAACCATCACGATAAATATCATCAATCTCTGAAACATGTGCTGCAGTTCCATTGATGAGCGCAGCCGTACGCACATCAGTTAATCCATGACCAGTAAAGGTTCTAGCGCGTGCGTTAGCATTCATAGAATCTTGCAGAGAAGTGGCAAGAATTTGAGAGGGCTTTTCGCGAGCCCCCACTAACGTGCCTGCAGTCCAATCAATTATTGCTTTTATTGCTGCTTTCTCAACATCTTGAGGTATCGGTTGGCTTCGTTGCTCTACAAAAAAATTTGAAAGTTCTTGAAGGACCGAAACTGTCAAAACTGTGCCTCGTACTGACCTGGATCAATTCGAGCTTCTACAACCAATGGCCGTGTAATTCCAACTGCTCCAGCCATAATTCGTTCTAGCTCGGCAATACTTGATGCACGTGCACCATCACAGTGCATTGCTTCTGCCATTTTTACAAGGTCTGAGTCTTCGATCTTGGTTGCAGTACTTGGGTAGCCGCGAACCATTTGCTTTATCTCAATACGATTCAAACTGTGATCAACAAAAACCACGAATACGATCGGAAGTTTGCGCTCTGCTGCAAGGCGAACTTCAGTAGCTGCCATCGCAAATCCACCATCGCCAACCATTGCAACAACCGGACGACTTCTATCTGTAAGGGAAGCAGCGATAGCCGCAGGAATTCCATATCCCATAGATGAAAGTCCATTTGTCATTAATAGTCCACGAGGTTCATATGTCGTCCAACCCTGACCGATGAGCATCTTGTGTGAACCAACATCTGAAACACCAACTGTTGATTTAGGCATTGCAGCACGGACAACATCAACAACATCTGTTGGATTGAGTTTTCCAGCAACTTTTCCACTGTAGTAAGTGTCACGAAGTTTAGTTTTATGAGCTTCAATTTCTTTTGTATTCCAAACTGTGCCACCCTTCCACTCTTCACGCAGCCAGTCCAGCATCATTGGAATGCTTCCAACCATTTCACAATCGGCAAAATAGATCTGATCGCTATTTTCAGTTGAATCAATGTGTAAAACTGGGGCTGTTGCTGACCATGGCTTAATAAGTTCTACGCAATCAAAACCGACAGAAATAATCAAATCTGCACTTTCAAGGAAATCCCACATAACTTGCTGACAAGCCATGTCGACAACCCCTGCAAACAATGGATGATCTTCAGGGAAACTTCCTTTAGACATTGGAGCAGTAACAACAGGAATTCCGGTTTTCTCTGCCAACGCCACCATCGCATCGCGAGCGCCCGAACGAACTGCGCCAATTCCTGACAAGAAAACAGGACGCTTTGCATTTGCAAGAATTTTATGTGGATCTGCTGAGCTTCCCGGGGCGCGTACAACTCTCATTCCTGTTCCGACATTGCTCAATGGTGGAATTCGAACATCTCCACCTTTTGCTGTTGCTTTAAAGACATCTTCTGCAACCGTTAAGTGAACAGATCCTGGCCTGTCAGCTGTTGCAGTGCGCAGTGCCTTTCGCATAATTGTTCCGACAGCGCCATTTTCAACACGTCCACTCCATTTAGTTACAGGACTAAACATCAACTTATGATCTACAACTTGATGTGTGAAGTACTGCTCACGCGCTGTATCGATCTGACCTGAAATAGCCAACATAGGAAGTCGATCCCAGTTTGCAGCGGCAACTCCATTTACTAAGTTTGTAGATCCCGGCCCAAGGGTTGAAAGTACACAACCTATATTTCCAGTAGCTGCGGCATAACCTGTTGCCATCATGGCTGCAGTTCCTTCACGTCGGGCTAAAACAATGTCAATGTCAAGGGCACGAGATGCCTCCATGAACTCAATAATGGGGTCTCCTGGGTATGCAAAAATAAATGGAATCTTCGCTGCCTTGATGTATTCCGCCATAACTGTAGCGACACTCTTGTCCACTTGATTTGCTGCGTTGTTAGCCACTTTGCATCCTTTTCTAAAACTCGCGAGATTATGGGCAACTACCCTTACATTGTGTACACGTGTGCACAATGAGCGTTATTCTTTCAGGATTTGGGGGTCTAGGTCAAGGGTATTGCTACTGACCTTTTTAAGGCATTGAGATAGAGTTTGAAATTATGACCGCTCTAAGTAAGCCCTCAGGCAAGTCAAGTGTTAGGAAAACACTTCCGACCCCTAAGGCCAAGCCACAGCCCTATGAGTGGCTGAGGGATGCCATATTGGTCAATGAAATTCAACCTGGTGCACCCCTAATTGAATCTAGTTTAGCAACTTGGTTCAAAGTAAGTCGCACGCCAATCCGTGAGGCATTGACCAGATTAGAACAAGATGGACTTTTAACCAGAGACAAAGGTCGACTAGTTGTTCGCGAACGTACTCCTGATGAAATTTTAGACATTTATGAAAATCGCGCAGTATTAGAAGCTTCTGTTGCGCGATTTGCAGCAGAGAGAAGAACATCTCAAGACATCAGATTACTTCAACGATCAGTGGATCGATGGTCAACTGTAGATACAAAAAATCAAAATGAGATGTTAGAAGTCAACAGAGATTTCCACATGGCGATGTGGCGAGCTGGTCACAATGAATCTCTTGTAGATCTTCTCAGTCGCTTAGATCTACACCTGGCGCATTTTCCAGGAACCACTTTAGCTTCAGATGGTCGTTGGGAGCAGGCAGGTAAAGAGCATGCAGCCCTATTGCGTGCTATCGAACTGCGAGATGCAAATGCAGCAAGTGAAATCGCGCGCGAACACTTCTTGCATGCAAGAGATATCCGTTTAAGGCTCTGGGATACCGTTCGCAAACCATAGCGTTACTTTGTCAGAAAATTTTGACTCTCAGCAATATTTGTATACACTGGTATATATACAGAGGTCAGCCACACAAGTAAGAAAATCATGCTCATGGCTGTTTTCTAGACAAGTAGGTGGTGAATGGCGATAAGTAGGAGCCCCTATAGATTACTTATGTTCCAGGGCATCATCATGCAAGCTGCCTACTTTGGATTGCGCCCAATGGTTACATATCGTGCGATCGAACTTGATGCACCAATTAGTCAAATAGGTTTGTTAGCAGCAGCTTTTGGTGGGCTTTCACTTTTGGTAGCAATTCCTGTTGGCCATTGGTTAGATCGTATTGGGCCTGGGCGAGGCACGGTTGTAGGTGTAATTCTGGAAGCAGCTGGAGCCGTTACCGCTTTGTTTGCAAGCAACTTCACAATTCTGTTTATTGCCGCAATGATCATGGGACTTGGGCATGTTGTCGCAATGCCTGGGCACACAATGTATATAGCTACACATTTTCCAGCTGAAAAACACATGGAAATGTACACAAATTATTCAACAATGGTCTCTGTTGGCCAAGCTATAGGTCCGGGAGCGACACTGTTTTTGGCTGGACAATTTGCATCATCTACTGCTTCAAATCAGATAAATTCTCAAGCAGGTTTAGCTATAGCACTTCTTGTCTGTCTTTCGGCACTTCCAGCTGCAATCATCATTCGCGAAGCAAAAGGCCAGCACGCTCTAAGTCACCCACAACAGTCTGCTAAAGAGCGCAAACTTAAGAAACAAGAGCGCAAAAGCTCAGGTTCGAACTCAACAACGTGGGCAATTATGTTGTCTAGTGCAATTGTTGTTGCCGCTCAAGATGTTCTCATCACATTCCTTCCACTTTGGGCTATTGAAAGAAACATAAGCCCTTCGATGGTTGGTGCACTTTTAGCAAGTCGCGCAGTTTTCACATTATTGATTCGAATGGTCTCTCTTCGATTAGTAGACAGATTTGGGCGCAAGGAAATCTTGGCGTGGTCAATTGTCTGTGGATGCATCGGTTTTGCTTCGCTAACTTTTGTAAGCCAAGAGTTTGCCTTCCTTTCTATGGCATTCCTTGGGATCGGACTTGGTATTGCACAACCCATCACTTTGGTTATGTTGATGGATACGGTCGATAAAAGTGAGCGCGGAAAAGCACTTGGAGTTCGAATGTTCGGTCACAGGCTTGGGCAACTGGGCCTACCGCTAGCAATGGGTGGTGTGGCAGATGTTGCAGGAATGAATGGTGCCTGGCTTGCAACAACAATGGTTATGAGTACAGGTGTATTTCTAACAATCTTCAAATCTCCGCCGGAAAACAATGCTGAATAGAAGTCCAAAAATCAATCCAAATCAGAATGGGGAATGAAATGCCAAAAAGAGTAATCGCAATTCTCGGTGGTGATGCACGAGAGCTTCGTGTAGCAGAGAGATTGATTGACATGGGGCACGAAGTACGAATCTATGGCCTTGAAAAATTGCCTAATCCCCCGGTTCCATATTCTGCAACCGCTCAAGATGCAGTAGCTGGAGCGCATTGGGTCATTGCACCAGCGCCAGGTATATCTGGAGATGCAATTTTTTCACCCTTTGCAGCTCAGACGCCAATTCTCTTAGTGGAAGATCTACTAAAGAACACAAAGATTTCAGAAGGTGGATTAATCCTTGGCCGATCTTCTGCATCCATGACTGAAGCTTCCAAGAATCTCAAGTTTCGAATCATTGAATCCAAAGATGAGAGACATTTGGCCGTTGCAAACTCCAATACAGTTGCAGAAGGCCTGCTCAAGCAGTTAATTGAAAAAACCGACAAGACTTTACGTGAGTACACCTTTAGCGTTCTTGGTTATGGTGCCACAGGTGTAGCAATCACAGATGTGCTCCTTGGCCTTAAAGCGAAAGTGATTGTTGCAACACGAAACAAAGTTGGACAAGAACGGGCTCGACAAGTTGGTGCAACTGCCTATGACTGGGAACAAAGACTTGAAGCCATGATTAACTCTGACATCGTTATCAACACCGCACCTGACACATCAACTATTCAAGTAGCAGACTACAAAAAGCTCAGCGGCAAGATGATCGTAGACATTGCTTCGCCTCCAGGAGGCATGGATCATGACAAAGATGCTGATTCAGGCTTAAACATTGTGTGGGCACGAGGATTAGGAAACCGCGCTCCAACATCAACAGGTGATATTCGGTTTGGCTTCATTAAGGAAGTCTTAGATACCTACGATCCCTTTTAAACCCAACAACAAATAATTATTTTGCTGGCGTCTGTCCGGCTCTTGGATTGAATGGATCGGCAACTTTTCCGCCAATATCGATCCAAACACTCTTAACCTCTGTGTACTCATGGATTGACTCGACTCCATTTTCTCTACCAAGACCACTCTCACCATAGCCACCAAATGGCATTGCATAATTTGTACGGCGATAGTTGTTTACCCAAATAGTTCCTGCGCGTAGTTTTCCAACAACTCTATGCACGCGCTTTACATCATTTGACCAAACACCAGCTGCCAGCCCAAATTTTGTATCATTTGCAATTCGAATTGCCTCATCTTCATCTTTAAACTTGATCACAGAGGCTACTGGGCCAAAGATTTCTTCACGAGCAATTCGCATGTCGTTCTTAACATCACCAAAAATCGTTGGCAGAACAAAAAGTCCTCCACCTAATTTAGGATCATTAGCTTTAACTCCGCCAGTTAGCAATGTTGCGCCTTCTTCAACGCCAATTTTGAAGTAACTCAAAACTTTATCGTACTGGGCTCTGCAGGCTAGTGTTCCCATCTCTGTTTCAGGATGATTTGGATCGCCAACAATGATCTTTTCTGTTCTGGCAACAAACTTTTTCGTGAACTCTTCGTAGACAGATTCTTCGACCAAAACTCTTGAACCTGCAAGACATGTTTGACCAGTTGCTGCAAAAATTCCCGCAATTACACCGTTAACGGCATTATCAATGTCAGCGTCTGCAAAAACTATATTTGGAGACTTGCCGCCAAGTTCCAAAGAAACTCGCTTAAAGTTCTTTGCACCTGTTAGGGCTACTTGCCTTCCAATATTGGTTGATCCGGTGAATGCGATCTTGTTGATTTCAGGATGCTCAGTCAACCATGCGCCAACTTGTCCGCCACCTGTGACAACGTTAAATACTCCTTTTGGAAAACCAGCCTTTTGAACTAGATCAGCAAACAAAAGAGTTGAAATAGGAGTAATTTCAGATGGCTTTACGACCATCGTGTTACCTGCGGCAATAGCTGGAGCAAATTTCCACATCAACAGAGCCAATGGAGAGTTCCATGGAGTAACGGCTGCAACGACTCCAATCGGCTCGCGCATAGTGAAGTTAACGGTATTTGGAATACTAACTGGAACCGTCTGGCCAAAAATAGTTTCTGCCAGACCACTAAAGAAATAGCAGTGACCTGCTAATGCTGTTGTCTGTGGTCCGAGTTCTCTAAGGAGTTTTCCGTTTTCAAGTACCTGCACTCGTGCAAGTTCTTCACCAGATTCTTCAATAAGTGCTCCTAGATTGCGAAGTAACTTTGCACGATGTGCAGGAGTTGCTGTGGACCATGGTCCTGATTCAAACGCTGCTCGTGCAGCAAGAACCGCTCGATTCACATCTTCTTCTGTGGCTTCAGGTGCTGTCGCCCAAGGCTGATTTGTATAAGGATTTACTGAGTCAAATGTTGCACCATTAGATGATGCAACATTTTCCCCATCAATCAGCATGAGATATGTTTCGATTTTTTCGGACAATGTAGTTTCCCTTCACATAATGTGGTGCAGTTAAATTGAAAGCGTAATTTAGCCTAGTAATGCTTTTCTAAAGATAATTCTGCAGTCAGCTGCATTCAAGTTTCTCTTGATCGGCGAGGACTCTTTAGTACTAATGCGAAGAAGTACAAATGAGCTGTCCTTGTCATGGGCAACAACTTTTGCTCCGTTTGCAACTTGAGAGTCATCTTGAACGGTGGCAGTAACTTTAATTCCAGCCCCAATTGCTATCTCTTCCAAGTTAACACCACGACCAGTGTGACTTACTTGATAACCGGTCTCTCCATAATGTCCGTTATCAACACAGATGATTGACAAGTTAGGCGGATTTAGAACTGCAATAGTTGCCAAAGTTCCTAGGCTCATCAGTAGCTCACCATCACCTGTTACTACCAAAACTTTTTTGTCAGGACGAGCCAAAGCAAGTCCTAATCCCATAGAAGCTGCTGCGCCCATCGCACCACCTAAGGTGTAGAGATTTGAGCCTGCATTTGTGAGTCGAGTTGTATCTCGTGCTGTTCCACCGAGTCCAGCGATCATCAAATAATCACTTGGATTTGGAACTAACTGAGGAATTACTACTTCGCGATTTAATTCAAATTTAAATGTGCTCATTTGGTGCCTCCTTAGAATTCTTTAGCGCCGATTAGGCGTTGGGTGAGAAGAACAGCGACAGCATTTCCTGACTTGAAGGCCATTGTTAAGGCAGCTTCAACAGTTGGTATGACATCTTCTTCGGTCCATACCGGTAAACAGATAACACCCATCGCCTCTAACGCGGCCTGAGTTCCTTGGCCCATTGGGAATTGCCATGGATTTCCTTCTCCAAAATTTCCACGCATGGTGACAAGAGTTAAAAATGGAAAATTTCCCAGCTTAACTAATGAAAGCAAGTTGATTGTGTTTCCAACTCCGCTGCTCTGCATGAGCAATACAGCTTTCTTTCCACCTAAATTTGCTCCGCAGCAGAGTCCGATTCCTTCCATCTCATTAGTCAAAGAGACATCGTGAACTTTTGGATCTGCAATAGCTTGATTAATTAAGTGCTTATGACCAGCATCTGGAACGTATCCGAAAATCTCTACTTCATTTTGGCGTAGTAGATCCCATAACTGTTCTTGCCAAGTTCCCACGGTTTTATTCATCTCTATGCCTAACCTTCTCCCTTATTTGAGTGACTATTTTGGATTTAATCTATTGCCTTACTTTTTCACAAACTTGCCGGCTTGTGTTCCAGCAATTCGGCCATAGACCGAACCATTTGTTAGCCCTGAACCACCTGGATAGTTACCGTAGAAAATTCCTCCAACTAACTCTCCACAAGCAAACAACCCCGGCATGATCTCTTCTTCACTATCGATTACTTGAGCATCTGTAGTGATACGAAGGCCGCCGAATGTGAACGTAATGCCACAAGTGACTGCATAAGCTTCGAATGGACCTTCATCTAATGTATTGGCCCAGTTGCTCTTTGGGACAGGTGAATGATCAGCTTTGCGACCATCCTTTATATTTGGATTAAATGGGATGTCTTTATTAATTGAGGCGTTATATGTCTTAACTGTTTCAACAAATGCCTCAGGGTTTACACCATCCAACTTTTTCGACAACTCTTCGATTGTTTTTCCAGTTACCTTTGTAACTTCTTTGATTCGATACTCATCACGGAGTAAGTGTGTGACTTTTTGATCGAAAATTTGCCAAGCAAAGTGATTAGGTTGAGCCATAATGACATGGCCATACTTTGCATATGTGTAGTTTCTGAAGTCAGCACCTTCGTCTACGAAGCGCTCACCATTAGCGTTGACCATGATTCCGAATGGATAACTATGCTTTTGGAATCCATCTCCTACTTGCAGATTTCCAAATGCAGGAGCGTTCATGTCCCAACCAACTGCGTGAGCACCAGACCAGTTACCCCAAGGCATAGCACCAACATCCAAAGCCATTTTGATGCCATCACCAGTGTTGAACTTACTTCCGCGAACCTTTGCAAGCTCATAACCTTTACCTAAGTACTTTGAACGCCATTCAGAGTTCGCTTCAAAACCACCTGCGGCAAGAATTACAGCTTTGGCTTTAACGTTAACCGTTTTACCTTCGTGCTTAACAACCACTCCACATACCTGGCTCTCGTCCATTATTAATTCAAGACCACGAGCCCTGTATGCAATATCAATTCCCTTAGCTAAAACCTGTTTTGTAAGTGCCTCTACAAGACCTGGTCCGCCTCCCCAAGTTTCTAGAGTTAAACCGCCCCAGAATGTGAACTTACCTTCAACTTTAAATGCTTGTCGTCCATAGATTGGGAGAAAGCGAACGCCATTTTCTCTCATCCACTTTAGAGTTTCAAAACTTTTTGATACTAATGTGTCGGCCAAATCTGGATCAGTTCTGTTGTCCGTAACTCTGGCTAAGTCGTCAAAAAAATCTTTTTCGGTGTATTTACCAAAATCTGTATTGTCTATCTGTTCTTGGCTAAGTTCAGGTACTAGCGCCAAAATGTCATCGATACCTTCATATGCAAAACGCATTGCACCTGCGGTGTAAGTCGAGTTGCCGCCGTGTTCACCAAAAGGGGCGCGCTCTAAGACCAAAACACTTGCCCCAGATTCGCGTGCTGCTAAGGCGGCGCAAAAACCGGCGTTACCTCCCCCAACGACAATGACATCATAAGCAGACTGCATGTTTACCCCCGTGGATACCTTTATTGGAATGTCTCTAGCAATGTATACAGAGCCTACATAGGAATTACGATTTATGCGAGCCCATTGGACACAGTCGTGTACAGCTACCTTGAGCGTGATTTAGGCTCAAGGATCTTTGGCATCAGGACAATGGTTGCCTTAAGGGCTTTGGGTATGGAAGCTCTCGATTGCCTATATGAGTTCCAGACCCAGAGTTGTATACTCACGCGTACACCAATCTAACCGAGATTATCGAGAGGTTTCCTATGGCTCAAGAGCCCGCAATCTATACAAATACACCTCCAACACCTGAGGATTTGAAGGCGGCTGAGTACAAGAGGCCAGATCCCAGCATTATTGCCCGCTTTGCCAAACTACCTGCGGCAAACATTGGCGATGTTATGGATCGTCTTGGTGTCCTTGATTCAAAAATTTCACCAATTTGGAATGGGGCAAAGGTTGCCGGTCCGGCCTTTACTGTTTGGACGCGTTCTGGAGACAATTTAGCGATCCACCGTGCATTGGCTGTAGCAAAACCAGGTGATGTAATCATCGTAAATGGAGGCGCTGATGAATCACGCGCACTCATTGGTGACATTATGGCTGGAAAAGCAAAGCGAGCCGGAATTGCGGGAATAGTTATTGATGGCGCTGCTCGTGATGGAAGTGGTTTAGCTGAACTAGAGATGCCTGTTTTTGCAAGAGCTTTAACTCCTGCAGGTCCATACAAGTTTGGTCCTGGAAAGTTATGTGTAACTATCGCAGTCGGTGGAGTTGCTTGCGCCCCAGGTGACATAGTTGTTGGAGATGAAGACGGTGTTGTAATTATTCCTCAAGCTGAAGCAATTGAGATTCTTGAAGCTGCTGAGAAAGTGCTTGAAATGGAAAATGGGCGCCGCGATGATTCACAGCAAAAGAGATAGTTAAGACTCTTTATACGTTGACGTGCACGAGTCCTGACATAAGGCGCCGCGCATCTAAGACTATTTCAACTGCCGTTTCGTTATCACTAAGGGAAATTGGTCGTGCACCGTCAACACCTGATGGATGACCTACGCGAATTGGTTTAGTCTGATCCTTCCAACTCGACTCTTTCTCTACGATCGTTCCTTCTATTCCGGCGGCAACAGAAGCAGCCATTACTGCTGTCATAGGCAGGCCTGCGTGAATTTCATGTGTTGAAAGTGCAAAAACAATTATATCTACCTGGTTTTTGGCCACTATGCGGTTGCTGCGATCCCGAAAATCTCTTGGGGCTTCGACGAGCAATATTCGTGGATTAGTAGTTCCGCCTTGAATGTTTAAGGCTTTAGCTACTGCAACACGAATTTTCTCTGCCTTATCTTTTAGTTCCAAGAAATCAACAATGCCATCTATTTTTGTGTCTAAATCTCGGGCTCTAACAAAAGCTACTAAATTGGTTGCATCAATGACTGACACATCAATTTTTCCAATGCCCTCTACGCTAACTTTAATTGTTGGATCAAAGTTAACTCGCATGTGTTCTTTCATTTTTGACTTGTAAAAAGCTAACCGTACAAGACCTTCATTGAGGTCTACCGTGGCTTCAATTAATTCATCACGGTTAACTTGGTGCATTCTAAACTTAGCTTTATCATTCTTAACATCATCTACAAGACCTTCTTCGACGGCAAAAAGTGCGGCAGCTGAAGCTAAATTTCCGCAGGAGCGCGTCCAATCTACTGAAGGATTCTCGACAGAAATCTGAGCAAATAAATATTCAATGTCATAATCTTTCGACTTTGATTTGGAGACAATTACAGACTTGCTAGAACTAGTTGTTCCTTTTCCTAGACCATCAAGTTGCACACCGTATCGATCTGGGCTACCAATTGCTGAAATTAAAATCTTATCGAGTTCAGCAGCATCTGTTGGTAGATCATCGGCTAAATAAAATAAACCTGATGCACCACCACCGCGCATGAAGACTGCTGGATAAGATTTTTTTGTCACGTACCTAAATCCATAATTACAGTTTTAAGCTGGGTATATCCACGAAGTGCTTCAACACCTTTTTCACGTCCAATTCCACTTCGCTTGTAGCCCCCAAATGGAGTATCGACACTTCCTAGTGGATATTTATTAACCATCACTTGTCCAGCCTCTATTTGAGCTGCAACACGATGAGCAGTTTTCAAAGATGTTGTAAACACACCTGATGCAAGTCCATACTGAGAGTCATTGGCAATTGCTATTGCTTCATCCTCATCATCAAAAACAATGAGTGACTGAACAGGACCAAATATCTCATTTTGTGCAACGTTATAACTATTTTTTACGTTAGTGAGTAAAGTTGGCTGGAAGAAGTAACCATCTCCATATTCTGTAGACCTTACGCCGCCAGCTGCAACGGTTACATTGTCTGACTGGGCACTCTTTAGGAAATCCATGACTTTATTGAGTTGAGCTTTAGAAGCAAGTGGCCCCAACTGTCTATCATCCAAAGCATGACCCATTGTTAAGCCAGATATCTCTTTAACAATCAACTCTGATAACTGATCATGAATAGATCTGTGAACGATAAAGCGTGTAACTGAAAAACATGATTGGCCTGAATTTCTAACCACGGCCATAGCAGCTGATTTAGCAGCCCCTAACAAATCTGCATCAGCAAACACAATTGCAGGTGACTTTCCGCCAAGTTCGAGATTACATGGCATTACTTTTTCTGCTGCATGGCGCAAAACTTCTTGCCCAGTTGCAACAGATCCCGTAAATGACATGTGATTAACCAGTGGATGAGAGACAAGCGCTGCTCCAACTGAGGGTCCCATTCCACTTACAACGTTCATAACACCTGCTGGTAATCCAGCTTCTATAAATAGCTTGGCTACAACCAATGGTGAATAAGGAGCAATCTCTGAAGGTTTAACTACAACTGTATTTCCTGCGGCAAGAGATGGTGCAACTCCTCGACACAACTGATTAAGAGGGGCATTCCAGGGAGTTATATGTCCTACGACACCAAGAGGCTCTCTAATTGTGTAGGCAAAATGCTCTTGCAGACGTTGTGGAATTGTTTCACCGTAAATTTTGTCGGCGATCCCTGCATAAAACTCAAAATATCGTGATGCAATATCAACATCGCCTCTGGCTTGATTGAGTGGCTTACCTGTATCTACTGCTTCAATAGTTGCAATTAGTTCTTTCTCTCGTTGGAGAATTTTAGAGATGCTTAGGAGTATGCGACCGCGATCTACACCATCAACTTTTTTCCAAGTTTTGTGATACGCGTTGTGAGCTGATTCAACTGCTCGATTCATTACTTCAACTGGCGCATCAATGATCTGGCCCATTTGGATTCCAGTGCCTGGGTCGTAAACGGGTAACAAATTTTTTCCATCATTAACCCAGTTGCCATCAATTATTGAACCTGCGGGGTCAGGAATTCCTGCATCGTGAGATGGACTCCATCGTAATTTGTTACTCATATCCCCTCCAAAAGCCTTGACAAAAGCACTGCCTATGAACGATGTTTAGCATACTATTGAATACAACGGCACACGAGTAGGAGCGGTCATGACAATAAATGTGGTTAATAGGTTTGCAGAATTGCTCAAATCTTATGGAATTGACCGAGCTTATGGACTTCCAGGTGAGGACCATATGCCAATGCTTGCCGCTTTAGAAGCTGCAGGCATTACTTATATAACCGCAAGTAACGAATCTTCTGCCGTCATTATGGCTTCAACTGATGCACTCATTTCTGGTAAACCTGGAGTTGCAATCGTTTCAATGGCCACTGGTGTTTCAAATGCCGTTAATGGTGTTGTACATGCCTATATGGAGGGTGCGCCTGTTTTATTAGTCTCAGGACGATGGACTGCTGCTCGTGAATCAATAGTTGTTCGTCAAGGATTTGATCCAGAACGATTGGTGAATCCTTGTACTAAATGGACTGTAACTATGCGAACAAATGATGATCCTGCTCAAATTTTGGTAAAGGCAATTGATATTGCAACAAGTGATCGACCAGGTCCTGTCTACATTGAACTACCTGATGAAATCGGCGAACTAGAAGTCAAAGCAATCAACAATGAAATTTCAAAACCTCTCAAGAAGCGTCTTGCTACTTGGATGGAAGTTAAGGAAAATCGTCAGCTTGAAGCATCCGAGTTTAAAGCTATTTCCGATGCTCTAAGTGCGGCAAAGCGGCCTGCCGTAATTTTATGTGGAAGATACAACTCTGTTAATCGAGCAACAATTGAAAAATTTGCAGACAAGTTTCATGCTGCTGTATTTACTAGCCCCGGTCAAAAAGGCGTAATAAATGAAGATCATGATTTTTTTGCAGGATCTTTCCTAAATGGTAATCCCGAGCTGGAATTGCTCAAGAAAGCTGACTTTGTTTTAGCTTTTAATCCAGAAGGCTTTGATATTTTGAACCGTGCTTGGCCACAAATTGATAAGACTCATGCTGTATCTGCCTTCCCGCTCAATGAATGGGTCATTCCATTCCCTATTCGCTATGAAGCATCTCCAGAATGGGTACTTAAAGCATTAGTAGAGAAAGCTTCGTCAGGAAAGTCTGAATGGACTGAAAAAGATATTAGTGAGTATCGCACTAACCTAGTTAAAACTTTGTTAGGTACTCCTGGCAAAGAAATGTCTGTAGTTGAAGCAGTTTATGCATCATTACAGGCAGCACCAAAAAATGTAAGAATTACTGCTGATGCTGGTTTCAGTAAGCCACTGATCACAATTCTTAGTAATTCACATGGACCAAGACACTTCATGGCATCAAATGCTCTTTCAACGATGGGATTTGGAATTCCAGCGTCTGTTGGTTCGGGAATGGCAGACAAAGATCCAGTGCTTGGCTTTATGGGAGACGGGTCGATGTTAATGCGAGCCACCGAATTAGTCGTAACTCGATACATGAAAAATAAGCCGGTTTCGGTCGTCATCATGGATAAATCACTCTCTCAAATTGAGATCAAACAAGAGCGACGTGGCTTAAATGAAATTGGTATCGACTTGCCAGCGCTATCGTGTGAAGTTATTGCTAAAGGATTTGGGTGTGAAGGAGTGGACGTCTACGACACTGAATCTCTCTCAAAGGCAGTTGCAGATGCTTTCAAGAGCGGCAAAGCAACACTTATTGGTGCTCACGTTGATGGATCGGACTCACGTCGTCTCTTCGACATTATGCGTGGATAGTTCTATCTAAGCCATTGGGGAATTGGAACTGAAAACAGCTCTGCTGCTTCGACCAAGTTCTTGACTAGTTCTGGCTTAAGAGGAACACCTTCTTTAAGTCTGGTTTCTTGATTCCTGAATTCGATGTCTCCAGGCATAAGAATTTCTTTGCTATCTCGCGCCAATTTACTGTTTCTAACATCTGATGTTAATTTATCAACGTTCTGTAGGAAATCTTTTTTGGAGCCTAATTTATCCAGTGAAATTGCGATAAATGAGTGGCTGACATTTCCGGGGATTTCACTTTTTGTAACTGCAGAAACCGTATAGCTTCCACCGCCGCCAGATGCTGCTCCAGTGAGTAACTCAAGCATGAGCGCAATTACATATCCCTTATAGCCAGCAATCGGTTCTAGTAATCCAGTTATTGCTGCAAGTGGATCCCTAGTTGGCATTCCTTCACTATCGCGAGCCCAGCCTTCTGGCAGCAGTTCTCCGCGTGCTTGAAGAATTCGAACTTTTCCTAAAGCCGCAACTGAGTTAGCCATGTCCATTACAACTGGATTCGTGCTGGTTGGCACTGCAATACTCCAAGGATTATTTCCTAGCATGGCCTGTGCTCCGCCAACAGGTGCAATTCGAGGGCTTGCATTAGTAAAGGCAATCCCAATGCAATCAGAATCTGCTGCAAGTAATACATAAGGTGAAAGTGCTCCCATGTGATTACTATTTTTGACTGTTGTAAAGCAAATTCCAGTTTCTTTAGCTCTTTCAATAGCTATTTTCATAGAGTTTTCGGCTACTACCTGGCCAACACCATTGTGTCCATCAAGAGAAAGAACCGAGCCTCCATCATGAACAACAGTGACTGATGTAGGAGAAATCATTCCACCGTCAGCGACTCGTTTTGAATACATTAAAAATCTACCGAAGCCATGGGATTCAACTCCACGCAAAGTTGCCATTTTTAGGTGCCTAGCAGTTATGGACGCATCGCCTTGGGTCATGCCTGCTGCGACGAGAATAGCTTTTCCAAAATCTTCAATCTTTTCTGATTGTACATATTTGATTGATTCATCTTTAGAATTCATCATTTAGATCCACCACATTCACTAGAGGAGACCCATCGATGAGTCTCTGGAGATTATCTCCAATCACTTTCATTGCTCTTACTCGTGTTTCACGTGTTGCACCAGATAGATGCGGAGTGAAAATTACATTTTGACCTTTAAAGTCAAACTTTGAAGGATACCCACTCATTACTCCACCTTGTTCTTCAACTTCAAAAACATCTAAAGCGGCCCCTGAAAGTTTTCCAGATGTCAATGCGGCATGAAGTGCACCTTCGTTAACAATTGGCCCACGACTGATGTTAAGTAGGTAAGCACCATCTTTCATTAACTTTATTGAATCTGCATTAATCAAGTTTCGGGTGGAGTCAGTAAGTGGGGCGGTAATCACGACATAATCACACTTACCAAGGAAACTTTTCAGTTCAGTATCTTGAAAATCAAGAAGTGGGTCATCCTTTTTAGTGCGAACTAAGGCACCAACTTTCATTCCCAAAGCTTTTGCTCGAGATGCAGTTTCTTTACCGATGTTTCCATACCCAATTAGACCTAAAGTGCTTTCCCAAAGCTCTCCACCAAGAACACCTTGAGATCGATTAGCCTTAAGTTTTGTTGCCCAATCACCTTTTTCAACGAGTGCATTGTGGATGTTCACGTTACGGCGACTAATTGCAATCATGTTTGAAATATTGAATTCAGCAATTGCGATTCCTGCTGAATTTGATCTGCAAATTTTGATGTCTCGTCTTGTGAGTTCTTCCTTAAAATTTGGTTGAAGCAAAGCATCCACACCATGTCCAAGTGTGTGAATCAATTTAAGATTTTTAGCTGCTTTAATAATGTCAATTCCCGCACCACGCATTGGTCCGATGATTGCTTCAATCTCAGGAATATCCTCTTTAATGCTCTCTATAGAATCTTTAGGAAGTATTACTGGTTGAATCTCTTTTGGCCAGACTTTTTCGATCAGTGGCTTGTCTTCATCACTAGGATCAAATGCAATCAATACTTTCATTTAGGCTCTCCTTAGCTCAATACTTGAATTGTTTTTGATTTGATCAGTTCATAATCGATTTGGGCTCCAAGACCCGGACCTTCTGGGGCATGAATCAATCCATCTTTATCGATTTCTAGTTCCTTTAAAAGTCCATACTTGTGCGAACCATCTGGTTGTAATACTTCGAACATTTCACAATTTCTTAGAGCCACTGAAACATGTAAATTAGCTAGATTATTCAGGGAATTACCACTGTGATGAATTTCGTAACGCATTCCAAATGCTTCTGCCAAGTGAGCAGTTTTCATCATCGTTGTGATGCCACCTTTGTTTGGAATATCTCCTCTTAAGAAATCTGTGGCTCTTTGAGTAATCCATATTGGATAGTCACGTAGTGATCCAACCGGATATTCGGTTGCCATAATTGGAATCTTGAGTTTTTCTCGCATGGTTACATAGTTATGAATATCATTATCGGCTAATGGATCTTCAAACCAGTAGTAATCCATTTCTTCAATTGCACGACCTACTCGCATCCCGTCAATAAAATCATAAGCCCAAGTGCTATCCAGCATTAATCGGTAGTCATTTCCTAGGGCTTCGCGGACCGCACCACAAACTTCTATGTCGCGCGTTGGATCCATTGGAGGATGAATTTTGTAGGCAGTCCATCCCTTTTCCTTTAACCCTAACGCTTGCTCTATGTAAGCTGCTTTCGATGGAAGGCGCTGTGAACTTGCATATGCTCGGATCGAAGTTCTGTAACCACCTAAAAATTGATGAAGAGGCATATTGGCAATTTTTGCGCCCAAATCCCATAGTGCAACATCAACCGCGCCGATGCACCTTAAGCCTGTTAATCGAGAAACTTGATGAAGTAACACATTAATTGCTTCACGATTTCGTGGATCTTTCTCTAGAAGTATCGGTTTAATCCAGCGCAAAAGATTGTCCGCATCAATAGATGCTGGCTTCATGTGCGATCCTAAAAAAGCCTCACCTATAAAACCATTGTCAGTAATGATCTCAACTAAGCCTAAATTAGTTTCTTTTCCTTGAATTGCTGGGCCGTGATAGGCAGAATCTTCTAGATTTTCCCACGCAAATAATGTGACTTTAACATCAACAATTTTCAAGATTTACCCCAAGGCTTTGATTTAACCAAACCATCGATGGCAAAGTCCAATGATGCTTGGTCTTTGTTAGCTTTCGGATCTCTTACAGCTCGATCAAATACTTCTGCCGCTGCCATATGAAATCCGGAGGGCATTCCAGCTCCAGAGAAGGTTTTTGCAATCTCTTCCATTTCTCTAACCCAACGCCAGCCTTTTCTTCCAGCCGCCCAGCCTGCACCATAAAGTCGATTTTCCAACTCTGGTTTTGAATGCGCCCACTCGCTTCGCAATTCATCCTCGATCCCTAAATTTTTTGCAACAGATAGAATTGCAAGTAATAGGGCATCGCTACCTTTTGTCCATGCTGCATAACAATTTTTGAATCCCGATGCTGCTCCCGCGCCGCCAGGTAGAACTACGGCTCCCACTCGACTATCCGTAAACAAATCTGCAATCAATTTTGCGTCAGTTCCGGATAAATACAAACGAGTAGTTCCGCTTTTGTATGGCGGTGGACCAACTATGCCACCGTCAATATACCTAGAACCCTTAGCTGTCACGATTTTTTCAAACTCAATGGAAGTTTCAGGGGAAACGGCATTGCAATCAACAAATACTTTTGCCTTCCCTGCCAACAGATTTGCAACATCTAATGCGCCGTGAGGTGGCACGATTGACAGGATTACTTCACTTTGATCAGCCATTTCCTCTAGATTCGAAACAGCGGTCAGTCCAGCGGCTTGCGCACGATCTGCGCTTTCTTTACTTCGGCCTTCCGGAATCCACAAAACTTTGTGCCCTATGGCTGTTAGAGCTGCACCAACTTCAGCGCCCATTTCACCCGGATGTAATAGGCCAATCGTTGAAGTTGATTTCATTATTGCCCTCAATTCTAAATTTTCCGCCATGGTACACTCTTGTATACTGTCTTGGAAATAGTCTTTAGAACTTTTCTTTTGAGTTTCATTGACTTCTCCCACATCTCAAGGAGGTTTCACATGGCTTCAACAAAGGAAGTAGTAAAAGTAGGCCGTGTTGAGCTACAGGGCTTTACGACAAAGGTTTTTGAAGCAGCTGGTATGTCTTCAGAAAATGCTGGCCTTGCCGCACGCGCCCTGGTTAACGCTGATGCAAGAGGTGTCGAGTCCCATGGAGTTGCGCGTTTAGCCGTTTATCTAGATCGAATAGATAAAGGTGGCAGTTCTGGCACAGCCCTTCCATTCGTATCAAAAGAACATGGTGCTATTGCAGTCGTCGATGGCAATAATGCTTTGGGGCTTGTAAGTGGATATTTTGGAATGAATAAGGCAATAGAACTTGCAACTCAATTTGGAATTGGCGCCGTTTCTGTAAAAAACAGCGGCCACTTTGGTCCGGCTGCTGAGTACGCGCGTCTTGGTGCTGAAAAATCTTGTATCGCGATCTCTACGACTAATGTAAATACATCAATGGCACCCTGGGGTGGTATTGACCCCCTTTTGGGAAATAATCCGATTGCATTAGCTGCCCCTACATCACATCATCCATTTGTTCTAGACATGGCTCTTTCAACCGTTGCTCGCGGCAAAATTAGACTTGCAGATGCAAGAGGCGAAGATATTCCACTTGGTTGGGGACTAGATTCAAAAGGCGTTCCCACTACAAATCCCCGTGAAGCACTTGAAGGTTTGATAACACCACTGGGTGGCCCGAAAGGATCTGCACTTGCAATGGCCGTAGACGTCTTATGCGCTTTGCTATCTGGATCACCTACCAGTCCCGAGGTTCGTTCGCAGGCGATTCAAGATCAACCACAACATGTAAGTCACTTTTTTCTAGCTATTTATGTTCCTGCCTTTGTCGAGATGAAACAATTTTTAGGTGACATTGATTCCATGCTCGAGAAAATCAGAAAAAGTACACCCGCCGCTAATGTAAATAAAATCTATGCTCCAGGTGATATTGAGCTAGAAGCTGAGGAAAGTGCAAACAAGAATGGTATTTCACTCCAGCTATCTACTTGGAATGCAATGAAGGACAAATCAAATAAATATGGAATCGAGCTTCCTGCTCTCATTGCTTAAAGAATTACAAGTGACAAAGTCTGCGTCAAAGGGCCGATTTTTACAGACAAAACGCAAAAGTTGTAATACTTGCGCAAAAGCTGTCAACCAAAAATTGGGCCAACTGTCCGTGAACGTTTAATTTCAAAAAAGCCAGGATAAGAAGCAGATAGGACCACTCCATCCCATAGCGTTCCGGCCTCTTCGCCTTTGGGTGCTGGAGATATAACTGGACCAAAGAATCCAATCCCGTTAATCGCAATAATCGGTGTTCCAACGTCATCGCCAACAAGTTTGATTCCTCGCTCATGGCTTTGGATGATCTCTTTATCCCAATCCGAGTTATTCATCTCTGAGGCATATTTTGAATCCACGCCAATCTCTTGTAGGCAATCCATAAAAAACTCCAGCGAGACTGTCTCTTTTAAGACATGAATACGAGAACTGATCGCTGTGTAAAGTGGCAAGACTTTTTCTTTGCCATGTTGATTTTCAACAGCTTTAATGACGCGTGCACAGGACCATGAGTTTGCAAAAATAGCTTTGTACTTCTCTGGCATTTCACGGTCTTTGTTTAAATGCGGCAAACTAAAAATGTTCCAAGAAATTTCAATATCACGTACCTTTTCAACTTCTAAGATCCACCTAGATGTAATAAAGGCCCATGGGCACATTGGGTCAAACCAAAATTCTGCTTTTGTCTGCATGTGCAGATTCTACTGCTCAAAAATCTATGTAATTTTAGCTTGGGCAAGCATGAGTGATGGATGTTTGCGAAAGGAGCCCGAGGGCTTGTATTTGGTAGCCTTTAACTATGAGTATTTCTATTCGACCAGTTGAGCCGAGTGATAAAGCCCGTTGGCTCCAACTTTGGAAGGGCTATCTCACTTTCTATAAGACGGAGTTTTCGGCCGATAAAACTGAAGTTACGTGGAATCGTTTATTAGATCCTGACTTTAATCTCTACGGCCTTGTAGCAGAATCCGAGGGCGGAATTGTCGGTATGACAACATTTAACTTTCAGAACTCTACGTGGTCAGAAAACGGGCAGTGCCTCTTGGAAGACCTATTCGTTGATGAAACTATTCGTGGAAAAGGGACCGGTCGCGCATTAATAGATGCCGTAATCAAAGAGGCAAAAACACGTGGCTGTTCAAGAGTCTATTGGAATACCGATGAAACAAATCAAACTGCACGAAAGCTATACGACACTTACGTGTTGGAATCAGGTAAACGGCAGTATCGAGTTCCAATAATCTAGTTGTTACTTAGATTGTCCAAGAAAAACTCTTACCCAAGATTGACTGCAAGGCCTGGTTTTCTCCTGCATAGATTTCTCGAAGGAATTTTCTATCATCTTCTAACATCTCTGGAACTTTCAGATCTACCAGTGATTTCTTTGAGATTCTTGACTTTGTCGAATAACTAAGTAGTTTGCTCTTAAAGATTACTTCATTCAACTTAGGAAATCTGCTTGCTCGTGCGACATTGCGCTTTGGAAATGCTAATTGACTCTCTTCGTTAGCGATAGTGGAATGTGGAAGAAGAAATTTCAGTACTCCATGAAGTTCCTCATCACTTTGTGTCAAAGTCGATTCAAAACTTATAACATGGAGTTGTTTAAGTGGAAAAAAGTTAAGGTAGCGTGCAATTTGCTCTGAATAAAGCCCAGCGGTGACCACATCCCCGTAAGGTTTTCCTTGATTTACTTTTTAGTTTCGAACTGATTGCCCAAAAGTAGTTGAAGTCTCAATTGCTCCGATTCGACGTCCATGCCAATACGCTGAATAAGCGCGATCAATTGGATTTCTTAAAATCGCAATAATCTTAATTTCAGGAAAGTGTTTATGAATACGACCCGGCGCCTCTTGGCTCACAAGGTAACTGGGAGATTTTTCACCCTTAATTTGATTTGGTTTAGCCCCTGCAAAATTTTGAAGGTACGTGCTAAGACCTTCTCCGTCTTGATACTGACCTTTTCTATTCCAAAAATGAAGTTCGCGATTTAAAATATATATATATCTTTTTCTTGTTCACCAAGAAAAGCTCGCAAACTTGTTGAGCCAGACTTTTGAGCACCAATGATGAGAAAATCTAAAGTACTCATGCAAAGAGAGTAAGCGGTTTTTGTGTTGTGCGACCCGAAAAACCTTGCGTGTTGGCCTAGATCTAACTGAGAATTGATAAAGACTTCACACCTGCGAGCAATCCAAACCCTTAGACGAGAAGGCAACGCAGCCTTAAGTGCGCGATATCTCCCAGAGAGTGTCTTCGTGGCGATCGACAACCCAGCAGGAGTAACTGGCAAGTTCAGGTTTGGAAAACCAATGCGCGCCATCTCGACCAGCGACGACTAATGCAGTTGCAAGTGCATCTGCTAACCCTGCATTTTCACCAACAACTGTTGCCGATCTTGACCCAACTGCAATGGATTTCGTCTGTGGATCGATGATGTGATTGCCACGTTCATATGTTCCACTCGTTGCAATTGCACCACTGTGGATTGAATAAATCTTTGATACCAACTCTGTATTTTCTGGATGTGCAACGCCTATTTGCCATGGCGTATATTCAGATGATCCCCCACGTAGTGCAATGTCTCCACCTGCATTAACCTGGATCTGTTTGGCGCCTACCGCTTCTAGTTGATCACAAATTTGGTCTGCGGCCCATCCCTTTACATAACCAGAGGGATCAAATCCCCCATCAACAGCCCAGGGATCAAAAGCGCCATCGGTAATCTCTTTGGCGAAATGACATTCCTGCCAAACTTCCTGAAGCAATTGATGGCATTGGCTAATTTGAATCTGCCCGGCTCTTAACTTACTTACCTCTGATTCTGGAATAAAAGTAGAAAAAATCCTATCGATGAGGTGAAGAAATTGAATTTGTTTCTCGTATGAGAAACCATCTAGATCAGATTCAATTGTTACGACTGTTGACCAAACTTCTTCACTGTGAACATTCATCATTTATGATTAGTTCAGATTGAAGGATTTAATCGTCGTAGTCATCATCATCATGACCGCCGTATCGAGGTTTCTTGTCTTCATAATCCTCATCATCCTCATCGTCACCTCCCCCAGAGATACTTGGCTTTACCGTTGGAACAACAGAATTGCCGGCACCTGGAGTTGAAGGCTGAGCTGAATTTGGTGATGTTGGATCCTGATTGGCTTGAGGTGTGGTGGCTCCTGTTGGCTTTGCATCGGCACCGATTGCGGGAGGTTTTATTGCCAAGAAACCCACAAACAGCACAAGTGGAAAAACCAAAATCATGATTCTCTTCATTAAATTCCCGCCTTCTTGATCGCTGACCCTAGCGAGCCTCGCCAACCATCTGATGTGTAAGAGGCTCTGCTTACACCTTGTACTTGTGAAGCGTTAACAACTCCTAGCGTTTGTTCAATCAAAAAAGGTACCGCTTGCTGAGAGATGGAAAGTGAGCGGCGATCGCCATTTGGAAATTTCAGCGCGCTTGCACCAGTTATCTTTCCATTGCTGACAGTTATTTCTACTTGTACTGGCCCCCATTGAGTTTGCACGACATTGCCAGTAAAAACACCCGATGCTCCTTGACTTTGCGTTGGAGCCGTAGGAGTGGGAGTTGCTTTCCCAGGAGTTACTGGAAAAGGTTGCTTAGAATTGGTTGCAGCTGGAGTTTTTGTCGCTGGAACCGGGATTGAGTCAGCAGCAACAGGTTTTAGCTGAGGTGGCTGGTAAACCAAAACACTTGTAACAGCTGCTGCTGTCCCTGTTAAAACAATTACTGCTCTACGAAACATTTACTAATCTCCAATTTCTACCCGTGAAAGGCAAACGCTTCGTCATGAAATCTGTTCTTTGGAATCCCGGCTTTTTTAGCCGCCTCTTTTACTGCAGACACTAAACCTTCGGGACCACAGATAAATACTTCTGAATCCTGGAAGTTTGGCACAAACTTCTTAAGATACTCATAGGACATTGTGTGTTCTTGCCGTGAACCAACTAAATAATGAACGCGTGCTCCTATGCGATCAGATAACTCATCTAATTCCTTACGCAAGACTAACTCTGATTCATGAGATGCCCGATATAAAATGTCGATCTGTGTGTTGTTAGGAAACTCCTCCATAATTGCACGCAAAGGTGTGATTCCAACACCACCACCAATTAGAACAATATGTCTACCTCGTCGGGCCGAACTTGCCTTAAAGACGCCATAAGGACCTTCAATGAAAACTCTTGTACCTGACTTTAAATGTGTCAACTCAGATGAAGAATCACCTAAAGCTTTAACGGTAATTCTCATGGATTCATCTGATGGTGAGGCAGAAAGTGAATAAGGGTGAGATTGATACCAAAGATCTTTACTCAAAAATCGCCATGAGAAAAACTGACCACCTTGGGCGTTTAGCTTCTTAACATCTCGTCCCTTGATGTAAATTGAAACAACTCCAGGACCCTCATTGACAACTTTGTCCACCATTAACTTATGTCGAATCGACTTGGCAAGTGGCATGAGGATACGCCAATACAAAATAGCAACGACAACAAATGAATAGAGACTTATCCAATAATTCTTGGCCAAAGGATGAGAAATAAACATGGCACCGGTGAGAATTTGGTGCATAAAAGATAGCGCCACCCCAAGGTATGTGTACAAGTGAATAACCCACCAGGATTCATAGCTAATACTTTGGCGAAAAATTCTGTATGAGGAAACTCCCGCAACTAATAACAAAACAAAGCCCAATGTCGCAGGTAGCATCCATGGATACGTTGTAATCATTGTCCAGAGTGCAGTACCAATTCTTACTTGGTCTCCTCCGGCATAGCCCAAAGTAACAAGCAACACATGCAGCGTGATGAAGTAGAGGGCATATGGCATGGCCTTGCGATGCCAGGTGACTAATCGATCATGGCCCAAGACATTTTCAATCCAAGAAATTCTCGCAATAAGTAAAAGCC
Source organism: Actinomycetota bacterium (assembly GCA_009702925.1). Taxonomy (GTDB): domain Bacteria; phylum Actinomycetota; class Actinomycetes; order Nanopelagicales; family Nanopelagicaceae; genus Planktophila. Next base: position 6,840 of record WLHC01000005.1, on the reverse strand, counting down.
CAATAATTGCTAAGTAAGAACCTGTTAAAGCAAAAAATCTGGAAGCTGTTGTAATTTGAGAATAAATATCTGCAAAGTCTGAAGCAGTTAATGTAGTGATCTGAATAGTCAACGTTAGGCCAAGCCCAATTCCTGTAATCAGAGCTATTTGATCATCTTTAAACCGCTTCGACATTTTTCCATTCTATCTGATGGCTATGACCGAATTTGATTTTTTGCGATGCCATGAGGGGTGGCACCTCAGGTGTAACTGTGTGCAATTTCTTAGTAATGCGCTGAAATGGTAAAAAGTTCACTTGCCTCTACAAGCCGATTATCGAGGGTGATGTAAAGTTTTCACATGTCTGCAGCGCTTGTCATAAATGCAATCCAAAACAAGGCAAATGCAACTCAAGCAAGACACTCTCAGAGATTTTTTAAGACCTCAAAAGGTGAATATGGCTATGGAGATGTCTTCCTAGGTGTGACAGTCCCTCAATTAAGAAAAATTGCTACTGAGCATAAAGATTTGACCTTGCCACAGATAGAAAAATTGATTGCCTCAAAGTTTCATGAAGTTCGTTTTTGTGGTTTAGTGATTCTGACGCTTCAATTCAAGTCATCTTCGGAATCGATAGTTCACAAAAAGATATTTGATTTCTACTTAAAACAAGTCAAGGCAGAGCGAGTAAACAATTGGGATTTAGTTGATGTAAGCGCACCAATTATTGGCCAATATTTGATTGGATCAGGTTCAAGCAACCAATTACTTCTTAAACTTGCAGGCAGTAAATCCTTATGGCAAAGACGTGTCGCGATTGTCGTTACTTTTGCTTTTATCCGGGAAGCAATTCCACAGCCAACTCTTCTTATTGCACAGAAATTAATCCGCGATGAGCAAGATTTGATTCACAAAGCTACAGGTTGGATGCTTCGTGAAATGGGTAAACGCAATCCAATAGAACTCAGGAGATTCTTAGAGAAAAATGTTTCTGTGATGCCAAGGACGATGCTTCGCTATGCCATTGAGAAATTCTCAGAAACTGAGCGCAAAAAATGGCTAGCAAAGTGAACACGGTTTCATTGTTTGAATACAGTCATCTGTGTCACGACCTATAAACAGCTGCTTAAATGTTAAACTTGAATGAAAATAAGCTCAATTAATGACCACTAGATGTTCCTCTATAAGGAGACGCGCATGTCAGCAACCAATACAGTAATTGCCACAGGAGTTACCACTGAAAAATTAGCCAATGTTCGCAAATGGAATCTGACGCTAACTAGTCTCCACTTTGGACAAGCTGTAGCCATGTTGCTCCTTACAAATGATTTTGCGCTTAAGGTCCTTAGTTCATTTCCTGCTGGTCCTCCAGGAACAGAGGGGTTAGTTACAACAACTCTTTTTGAAGTACGAGTTGGCTGGGTCATTGGTGCATTCCTTGCATTAGCCGGTTTAGATCACCTGCTTACATCAACATTTGCACGAAATACATATGAAAGCGATCTTAAAAATGGAATCAACCGCTTTCGTTGGGCTGAGTACTCAATCAGTGCATCGCTTATGGTTGCGATCATCAGTATGTATTGGGGAATTTTGACTCTTGCAGCATTAGTTGCTGTTGTCGGTGCAAACATTGCGATGATTCTCTTTGGTTGGCTGCAAGAGAAGATGAACCCACCAGGGCGCACTTCAACGACAATGATGCCGTTCTGGTTTGGAACACTTGCTGGAATTACGCCGTGGTTAGCAATGGCTGTAAACATTTCTCAAATCCCTCTAGATGAAGCACCTGACGGACTCTTCTTAATCATGATTGTTCAGGCTATTTTCTTTTTCTGCTTTGGCCTTAATCAGTGGTTGCAGTATCGCGGAGTCGGAAAGTGGACCAACTACATGTTTGGCGAAAAGACTTACCTGATCTTGAGTCTTGGTGCTAAATCACTTCTAGCCTGGCAAATCTTTGCTGTTTCGCTCATTCCTATTGCCAACTAGTAAGTCTCTACAAGGCATACTTCATGGAATTTGAAGCTATAAAGAAGAGTCGTCCAATGAGCAGGATCCTGTTTTCTTGCCCATGGTTGCCACATTTGGGCATTTCACGGTTTGGGATAAAATCCTTCCCTGAATGATTCCTGTGGCGTGCCAAAGGGCGAAGCAAATGAGGGCCTTGTCGTCCTATTTACCGAGAAAGAATTTGCAGTTCAATTGACCTCACCCGGCCACCTATCAAGCAAATCCCCCGCATTTATCACCCCAATTCTCGGTTTAGAGGGTGAAAAAACACCTTTGATGCATCACCCTTAGAGGATGAGTAATAAAGATGTGGGGTCACCCCTACCTGCCTACAGCAGCAGTGTCCACAAAATTATTGAAAATGCAATTGAAAAGAAAGACCTAGATTTTTTCTATCGTCTGTATTTAACCAGAATGGCAGAACTGTCTCTAACTGGACAAGGAAAAGAATTTACTGAGTTTGCAAAAAGCTCACTTGATCAATCACAAAATAGTCTGTTCATGGCTAAGGGGTTTGAGGCCATTGGATCTTTAATTGATTTAAATTTCACCAAATGTATCAACCTCCTGGATGAACTTGAAGAGAGTACTCGGGAAGACGAGATCAAAGTTTGGGTCGATCAAATCAGTAACTTGTGTCGGGCATACGTAAACTTTCATAATGGTAATTATCAACTATCACTAAAGCACGCTGAGGTAGCAATTGCTTCTCCAATGAAGAGCGGCACTTTAGACCCAATGGATAAAGGTAGATTGATTCGTCTAGTTGCCTGCATTGGCCTAGTCACTTCTGACATTAAACTTATAGATAAGTGTGCCGAAGATATCTTGACAATAGTAAATCCGGACAATTTAGCTGTATTAGATCAAGCTAAATCTGCAATAAAATCTATGCAATTACTTGCCCATGGTGAATATAGACGAGCCTTTGAATTGGCTAAGACCACAATTGCTATTGAGCAGGCATCTGGTCGAGTTGGTATTGCCGACCCATTTGATTGCAGATTTGTCTTAATTCGCTGCTTTTATGAATTCTCTATGATTGATGAAGCATTGGATGAAATTATAAAGCTGAAGAACGAGGCTAGGCAAAACAATTTAACCTTCATCGCATATCTATGTGAAGTTGGTGAGATTAGAATTTTGTCACGGATTCCCAATAGCCAGGATAGGATCTCTAACGAAATAAATAGATTAAAAAATGAGCTCCTATTCAATCCGGATCTAAAAGCTATGACCTGGTTAGTTGATTTGGCAGAGTTTTTCGCTAAAAATCATTTTAATGATCTGGGTAGACTAAACAATATTCTAGATCGCAACTCGGAAATTAAGTATTTGCAGCATCAAGGTAAAAGCGTTTTCAGGAAGTTTAAGCCAGATGATGTAAGCGAAACCAAGAAGCTTGCAGAAGGCACTGCACATGAGATCATTAGAAAAAATCTACATTTATCTAAAGTAAAGACCGAAGGGGTTAAGAATCAACGCGAATACCTAAAAATTGCACTGGCTAAAGGTGAACAGGTGGGAGCACTTGAAATTTTCTTACGGCAGGATAATTTAACCTTGGAAGCAATTATTAACTTATCCCCAGCTAGTAACTCTATCTGGCTAGAATCTTTAAGTAGGTTAGCAATTGAGCGCATTAAAGAACGTAATCAATTTGTAAAAGACTCTGGAGAACAACTAACATCGCGCGAGATAGAGGTCTTAAACTATCTAGTTTCAGAAAATTCGATCTCATCAATCGGTCAAACCTTGCACATCTCGAAGAATACGATGAAAACCCACCTACGAAACATTTATAGGAAGTTAGGTGTAAATGGAAGACATGAAGCGGCAAAGAAAGCAAAAGAGTATTTTATTGTTTAAAAGGAGTCGCCCTAGAAGCTGGAATTCAAATTTCTCTGACTCTAATTTCTTAGTCCTCGGATACGTAAAGTATGCTCACGGATTGGAGCAAATGCTAGTTTTTCAATCAAGATTCCCACAAACATGATTGAGAGAATAGCGCCTAAAACTAAGGACATGTCTCCCAACTGTCTTCCAACATCAAGGAGCTGACCTAATCCAACTCCTAAAGCTGGAGAAACTGCAATGAGTTCTGCGGCCATAAGTGAACGCCAAGCAAATGCCCATCCTTGCTCTAGGCCTGCCAAAAATCCTGGAAAGGAAGCAGGGAGAACTATGTGTCGAATTTGTTGAATTCTTGTGGTTCCAAGAACGCGTCCGACCTTTAGATATTGAGATGGGATCTGTTCTATTCCAGATGACAATCCATTAGCAATAGAAGGAACTGCACCTAGGAGAATTACTGCATAAATTGTTGCATTTGATAGTCCAAACCAGATTATTGCGGCAGGCACCCAAGCAACAGATGGTAATTGTTGAAGTCCTGTTGTAATTGGTTTAAGAACAACTCGCACCGTCTTGCTTAATCCAAGTGCTAAACCAATTGGAATTGCGATAATAATTGAAAATATGAATCCTTGAATCCCACGACTTAATGAGTTCCATGCCGCCGTGAGTAAAATACCTTCTTGGTATTGATTGACTAGAGCCTGATACACCTGTTGCGGTGAAGGCAAAATGTATTCTTCAACAAATTTTAACTCAAAGACTATTTGCCAAACGCCAACAAAAATTGCCATAGCGATTAGAGGGCCAGAAAAATTGAAGAGCTTACGAGCAATGGAATCTGCCTGAGTTGTTTTGTTCTCAAGTGCGTCAAGACCTGCAGATAATCTTTCTAGTTCGCTCTTATCTTTGTTTAATTCAGCCATGGCGCTTTATCTCATCTCGCAGGTGGTCAGTTATCTCACTGGCAAGAGTGGCTACCTCAGGTGCATCTATCCGACGTGGTTCAGTCAGATTGATATTCCACTCACGAATGAAACGACCTGGTTTCGATGACATCAAGATTACTCTTTGTCCCAGTCGTACAGCTTCTCGAACATTGTGAGTCACAAATACAACAGTTAATCCAGTCCGCTTCCAGATGCCAAGTAGTTCCTCATGAAGGAAATCACGAGTAATTGCATCCAGGGCTGCAAATGGTTCATCCATCAACAAAATTGATTTCTCTTGTGCTAGTGCACGAGCAATTGAAACACGTTGGCGCATTCCCCCAGATAGTTCATGTGGACGTTTATCAAAGGCAGTACCAAGATGAACCAGTTCGAGCAACTCTTGCGCTCTGACTCGACGTTGCTCTTTCCCCATTCCTTTAATGCGTAGTGCAAGCTCCACGTTCTGTCCCGCAGTAAGCCAAGGCATGAGTGAAGCATCTTGAAACATCAATGTTGGCCGATCTGCAACCCGGACTGTGCCAATGGTTGGAGAATCTAAATCAGCAAGAATGTTTAGTAGCGTGGATTTTCCGCAACCTGATGCACCCAGAAGGCAGATGAATTCGCCCTTCTTAACTTGAAAGTCCAAGCCTTCAATAACAAACGCTTCTTCATCACCAAATCGTTTACTTAGGCCTTCAACCTCAACCTCAAAATCCGTAACTACTGTCATCCTCTACCAAGGCCTTGCGTGGAAATCTTCTTCTGCTTTCCTGCCACGAGTAGTTTGTTAAGGATACGAATATCGTAGATACCTACCAGACCACGAGATCCAAGATTTGTAAGCAACCCTGTGTCTACTGCGTCTTCGGCGCTTTTTATTAGAGTTGCAGGCAACGGATCATAAGTAAATGTCAGATTGCCCCAAGCACGGGCAATAACCGCATCTGATAATCGTTTTCCTGTTGCTGCAGCGATTTGAGTTTGGACTGCTTCTTGGGCAATGGCAGGAGACTTTTTAATCGCCGTAACTGCTTGCATATGACCCTTAAGAATTGCCTCTACTGTCTTTGGATACTTATTTAGGAACTCAGTCTCAGCAACGATCTGCGTTGTGAGGAATTGTTTCTTTGGCCACAAATCTTTTTCGTCGAGAAATACTTTCCCGCCTGCTTCAAGTACTAATCGTGAAGCCCAAGGTTCTGGAACCCATGCGCCGTCAATATCTCCTTTTTGGAAAAGTGTAAGGCTCTGGGCATTTTCAGTGGGAATAACAGTTACATCTCCACCGCCTGTAATTGATGTCTTGTAATTCTTACTTGCAAGCCATGATCGCAAAGCGACATCTTGGGTGTTTCCTAGTTGTGGTGATGCAATCTTCTTACCTGCAAAATCTGCAATCGTTGAGATAGATGGTTTTACGATTAACTGTGCACCGTTTGCTGTTGATCCTGCAATCACTCTGATGAGAGAACCTTTAGTGCTGGCGTATCCTGCAATAGCTGGATTCGGACCGATGTAAGTGAGATCCAGTGCTTTACCTTTGAAGGCTTCGATCGCACTTGGACCAGCGTTGAAAGTAATCCACTCAATTTTCGTCTTTGTTCCCTGAAGTGCTGCCTCAAATAACTTCATCTCTTTTGCATACAGCGCGGGAGCATGTGTGACATTTGCAAAATAGCCAATTCTGATGACATCGGCGATACCAGCGTTGGCTTTGGGCGAAGCGGCAGAACCTGCAGCCATATTGGTCGCCAATAGGACTGATACAAGCAGAACAGAGAGAATTGAGCGGATTTTCATATAAACCTTCCTTTTCCTATTTTCCTACTATACTACTAGGAATTAGGATTAGATATCCGACACGTCCAAGCAACATTGATTTGTTCAGTCCTTACGAAAGAATTAACCCGTGAAAATCTCAGCTAAAGTCGATTATGCCCTTCAGGCTGTCGTTGAGATTGCGGTTGCAACAAAAAAAGACTCTTTGATATCTGCTGAGGAGATTTCAAGTAGAAGGGAAATTCCTGAGAAATTCTTAGAGGGGATCTTGACCCTGCT
>WLHC01000049.1 GCA_009702925.1 Actinomycetota bacterium | reverse complement strand
TTGGTGGGTAGTCCCTGCTGCTGGGCTAATTGGCGCACTTGGTTACGTTCTGTGGGTTACAAAGTTTGAAAGCAAATTTCAAACTGAAACAAAGAGATCAGTTGATCGCTTTCAACGTTTTCAAGATTCTCTCCGTGATACTCAAGCCCATGATGTTGATTTAAGTAACAATTCCGTCTCAACTAAGGAACCTCAACTTTTTGATCAAGAAGAGATTGAACGTGAAAGCCTTGCAACCAATCGTGATACCCAACCGAAACCAACTCAACAATAGAGATCTAGCGCTGATTACCTAATGCGATTTTCACCATTACCCCGGTTAGTAACTATTACTTTAGGACTATTCTTTTTGCTCGCCACAATTGCACCACTACCTTTTGCAATAGTTTTGCCTGGAGAAGCACAGAATATTTTTAAGGGTGTAATTACATTTAAATCAACTGACAACTATCCCGCAACAGGTCGAATCGATTTAATGTCTATACGTGTGACTAATCCAGATTCTTGGATCTTTGGACCTGAGATAATTTACTCATGGATTAGTAGTGAGCGTTCTGTTTATCCAAAATCTGCAATATTTCCACCTGGAATAACCTCGAATGAAGAGCGAAAGCAGGCTAAGGCCGAAATGGTTAGTTCTCAAGACAAGGCAATTTTTGCAGCCATTAACTATTTACAATCAAATCCAAAGATTATGGCCACGGATTCATCTGCAATAGATGCCATGGATATTGGAAAAAAACGTGTGAGTAAACTTGAAACAAAAAATATTAATTTTAAAGTCAAAGAAACCGGAGGCCCTAGTGGCGGCCTAGTGTTTGCAATTGCTTTGGTTGAGCTTTTAACCGAGCGCGATATTTTACAAGGTGAGCACATCGCAGGAACTGGAACCATTAATGCTCGTGGGATAGTTGGTGGCATTGGAGGAATCAATGAGAAAATTGCATCTGCTCAAAAGGTCGGGGCGACTTTGTTTTTTGCTCCAGTTAGCAATGCCTCTGAAATCGCAAATATCCCAGCCGGCATTAAGGTTGTTACGGTTGCAACCTTGGCTCAAGCAATCTCTTACTTAGAAACCAGTAAAAAGTAGTAGTCGCCCGCCTAAAAATTGGTTCTAACCCCTTTGTAGAATGAGATATTTGGATTGGTGGGAAAGCGTGGGTGCGATAGTTTTCTCCCATGACTAATACACCACAGTTCCAACGCCCCAACTTCCAATTTAAGGGTCGCAAGAGTCCACTGGCATTGACCTTCGGAATCCTTGTAGTTCTTGGAATTCTCTTTACTGCATTGAGTGGCTTTTATGCAGATTGGCTGTGGTTTAAGTCCGTTGATTTCACAAGCACATGGTCAACAATTCTGGGTACAAAAGCTTTCCTCTTCATTCTTGGAGGATTGTTAACTGCCCTTATTGTTATGGCAAATATATTTATTGCTTACAAGCGCCGTCCGCTTTATGTAACGATGATGGTTGAATCAGATAATCTTGAAAGATATCGATCACAGGTTGAGCCAATCCGTAAAGGTTTATTCATCGGCCTAAGCGTGGCAATTTTTTACTTTGCTGGTTCCGCTTCATCACAATTGTGGAGCACATGGTTGCTGTTTAAAAACTCAACAAGTTTTGGTGTAACTGATCCACAGTTCAATATGGATATCTCATTCTTCGCATTCCGCCTACCGTTTTGGCAGTCATTAATCTCATGGGCAATAACAACTACAGTTCTAGCAATCATTGCCTCGGCTGTTGTTCACTATCTCTACAGTGGAATTCGCTTACAGGTTCAGCAAGATCGCACCACTGTTGCTGCCCGTGTTCAGCTTTCGGTTTTGCTAGGAGTTGTAGTTCTCCTTAAGGCTGTTGCATATTGGTTTGATAGATACGCCCTAGCTCTTAAAGAGGGTAGATTGATAACAGGATTAACTTATACAGATGTCAACGCTGTTCTGCCTGCAAAGGCAATTTTGACTGGAATTGCCTTGGTCTGTGCGATTTTATTCTTTGCAACAATTATTCGTAAATCCTGGTTGCTACCTGCAGCCGGTACGGCGCTTCTTGTTGTCTCATCAGTTTTATTCGCCGGTCTTTATCCAGGTGCAATTCAACAGTTCCAGGTTAAGCCAAGTGAATCTTCCAAAGAAGCACCCTTTATTCAAAGAAATATCGATGCTACTCGCGCGGCCTATGGGATCTCAGATGTCACTGTTAGTGATTATCAGGCAACAGCTGCAACTAACTCTGGTCAACTTGCAGATGACGCCGCAACAATTGCAAATATTCGTTTAATGGATCCAAATGTTCTTTCATCAACTTTCCGTCAACTTCAACAGATTCGCCCTTATTACAGTTTCCCTCAAACCTTAGATATTGATCGTTACACAGTAAACGGTGTAAAGCGCGATGTTGTTGTTGCAGCTCGTGAACTAAATATTGCTGGTAACCCATCTCGAAATTGGATTAATGATCACCTTGTTTACACACACGGTTTTGGTTTTGTTGCAGCTTTCGGTAACGAGCGCGACGCAGATGGAAAGCCTTCCTTTGCCCTTGGCGACCTTCCTCCTAAGGGTGCATTAGGTGAATTCCAGCCACGTATTTATTTCGGTGAGAATGTTCCTGATTATTCAATTATTGGTGGAGTTAAAACAGATACACCTGTGGAGTTTGATTACCCAGATGATACGTCTCCAAATGGCCAAAGAAACTACACCTACACAGGAAATGGTGGAGTTCCAGTTGGTTCCCTGCTAAATAAGGCAGTATTTGCACTTAAGTACCAAGAGCAGAGAATTTTGTTATCAAATCTGATCAACAAAGATTCAAAGATTCTCTTTGAAAGAAATCCTCGAGATCGCGTTGCAAAAGTTGCCCCATGGTTAACTCTTGATGGAGATCCTTATCCAGCGTTAATTGATGGGAAGGTTTTGTGGATCATTGATGGATATACAACAAGTGCTGGCTATCCGTATGCACGCCGAACAGTACTTTCAGATGCCATTAATGACACGGTTACTACAAACACTGGTGCTTCTGCATTACTTAGAAATCAAAGTATTAACTACATTCGAAACTCTGTAAAAGCAACTGTCGATGCATACGATGGAACTGTTTCTCTTTACACATGGGATGAACAAGATCCTGTTTTGAAAACTTGGGCTAAGGCCTTTCCAAACGCACTTCTTCCAAAGAGCGCAATCTCAGATCAGTTAATGGAGCATGTTCGCTACCCTGAAGATCTCTTTAGAGTACAAAGAGAGATTTTGAGTTCCTACCATGTTAGAACTGCAGAAGCTTTCTATGGCGGGCAAGATTTCTGGCGTATCCCCCGAGATCCATCAACATTTGGAGCTAACGCTGGTGCACAACCACCGTATTACTTAACGCTTCAGATGCCAGGAACTAAAGCTCCTGTGTTTTCTTTAACTACTCCATTTGTGCCTCGGGGAGGACGAGAGAACTTGTCTGCATTTGCAGTTGTCAATTCAGATCCCGGGCCTGATTATGGAAAGATGTCAGTGTTGCAGCTACCAAGAAATACAAACGTTGCAGGACCTACACAGGTAGCTGCAAACTTTGAGGCAAATACTGATGTTGCAACCGAATTAAACCTTCTTCGCCGTGGTGGTTCTGATGTTGTGTTGGGTAACTTGTTAACGCTCCCAGTTGGAGGGGGATTACTCTACGTTCAGCCTGTTTACGTTCAGGCAACTGCCAACACATCTGCATACCCACTCTTGCAGAAAGTTCTGGTTTCATTCGGTGATCAAATCGGATTTGATGAAACGTTAAAGGGAGCGCTGGATCAAGTCTTCTCTGGTAACTCTGGTACTGCTGCCGGTGGTTCAACAACTACTGGAAGTACTGGATCATCAAGTAACTCTTCTGTTGCAAACGCATTAGCTAGTGCAAGAAGTGCATATCAAGATGGTTTAGCTGCACTTGCAAATGGAGATTTTGCTGC
>WLHC01000048.1 GCA_009702925.1 Actinomycetota bacterium | reverse complement strand
ATTTAGAAAACTTTGGAACTCAATGCTCTACTCCTCATTGGGTGATTGGCTTGGTTTATTAGCAACCACTGCAATGGCTCAACAGCTATCTGGTGGAGATTATGCAACGGCTAACTTTGCAATTGCTGGTGTATTTATTGCACGTTTACTGCCTGCGGCATTTTTGGGTCCAATCGCAGGTGTAATCGCCGACAAGTTGGATCGCCGTAAGTTAATGGTCAACTGCGACATATTGCGCGGTCTTCTTTATATTTCAATTCCAATTGCAAATAATTATTTCTGGCTCTACACAGCAATGATTTTGGTTGAGTGTCTGACTCTATTTTGGTCCCCAGCTAAAGAGGCATCTGTTCCTAATCTGGTTCCCCGCGAGAAGTTAGAGTCGGCAAATCAAGTTTCGCTTTTAGCAGCTTATGGCACCGCCCCAATAGCAGCGATTCTCTTTACATTCTTATCTCTGTTTACATCGGCAATTAATGCAACCTTTTCAACCAATGTGACCGCTGTCAATCTAGCCCTCTATGCAAATGCCGTATCGTTTTTCTTTGCAGCGATAATGATCTTTTCTCTGCGAGAGATACCAAAAGGCGCAGCGGCAAAACACGCAGCAGAGACAGGTCTACTAAAATCATTGCACGAAGGATGGAAAGCCGTAAGCGGCAGCAAGATTATCCGCGGCCTAATTGTGGGAATGGTCGGAGCTTTCGTTGCAGCAGGTGCTGTCATTGGACTAGCTAGAACATTTGTTGGTGACCTTGGTGGAGGAGATGCCGCATACGGTGTTTTGTTTGGCGCAGTCTTTACTGGTCTTGCCGCCGGAATCGCATTTGGACCAAAAGTTTTTGCACAGTTCTCTCGCCGTAGATTATTCGGTGCATCCCTTGTTGTAGCAGGTGCGCTGCTTGTAGTTCTAGCAGCGATTCCTAACATAGTAATTGCAGTTTTTGTTGTGATAGTTCTTGGCGCCTTTAGTGGAATCTGCTGGGTAACAGGCTTTACGATGTTAGGTCTAGAAGTAACAGATGATGTTCGTGGACGAACCTTTGCATTCGTTCAAAGCCTGATCCGCGTGGTTTTGGTGGCAGTTCTTGCGATCTCCCCATTGATTGCAGCAGCAGTTGGCCAGCACACATTTAAGTTTCAAAATACTGAACTCTCCTATAACGGAGCTGCAGTAACAATTCTTATCGCAGGTCTGATTGCATCTTTAATCGGGTTTATCTCCTATAAGCAGATGAAAGATCGACCAAATGTTTCCCTCTGGTCTGATATTTCTAACGCACTTAAAGGTGAGCTAGGCAGCATGACTGGGGCTCCTGCAAAAGGAATCTTTATTGCATTCGAAGGCGGCGAAGGAATTGGTAAGTCAACGCAATCAAAGTTACTCAAGGCTTGGCTAGAACAAGAAGGTGAAAGCGTTGTCTTATCTCGAGAACCTGGTGGAACCGAACTTGGTGTTGAGATCAGAAAGATTTTGCTCTCGCACTCAACAGGTGAGATAAGCCCAAGGGCCGAAGCTTTGCTCTATGCAGCAGATCGCGCGCATCACGTGCACAGTGTTATTAGACCAGCGTTAGCCAGAGGCGAAGTTGTCATTAGTGATCGCTACTTTGATTCATCCATTGCATATCAAGGAGCCGGGCGCGTTTTACAACCTGGCGAAGTTGCACGAATTTCTAGATGGGCTACAGAATCGTTGTTTCCAACGCTAACAATAATTATTGATCTTGCACCAGAAGTTGGTCTTGGGCGATTAATGAGTAAAGACAGACTTGAATCACAACCAATTGATTTTCATGAACGAGTTCGCCAAGAGTTTTTACAGATCGCAGCCCTTGATCCAGAGCGCTACTTCATTGTTTCTGGTGCACAATCGATTCAAGCAACACATGCTGCAATCGTGACTCGTGTCAGTGAAATCTCTGGCCTCAAGCGAAATGCTCGAGAAGATAAAGGAAGCCTTCTTCTACGACCAATTCGCGCCACTGCAAAAGTTGTAAAAAATACCGGAAGCGCGGCAAGTAAAGCTGTAAAGCACAGCGGTGCAACTGCAAGCAAAGCCGTAAAGAAGAGTTCACAGTCTGCAAAGGCTGCTGCAAGTAAAACAAAAAGAGCTGCTAAAAAATGAGTGTTTACGCCGAGCTAGTAGGACAAGAACACGTCATCGAAGTTCTTCAAAAAGCAGTTCTTGCAACCCGCACGGAGGATACGGCGGCAACTGCCGAGACAAACAATCAGATGACACACGCTTGGGTTTTTACTGGCCCACCTGGTTCTGGTCGATCTAACGCAGCAATCGCTTTTGCCCAGGGTCTTATCTGCCCCAACAACAGTTGTGGGACATGTAATGAATGTAAATCAGCTGCAAATGGTTCACACCCAGACGTTGAGATCATTCGCACAGAAGGTTTATCTATCAAGATAGATGAAGTCAGAGAATTGTTAACTCGGGTTGCATGGGCGCCATCGATGGGTGGTTGGCGAGTAGTTGTTATGGAAGATGCCGACAGACTTACAGAATCTGCAGCAAACGCACTTCTCAAAGCAATTGAAGAACCTGGTAACAGAACAGTCTGGTTACTTTGTGCGCCAACTTTGCATGATGTGTTACCTACTATCCGCAGCCGCTGTCGCCACTTACAACTTGTCACACCATCTAATGCTGCAGTTGCTCAAGTGCTACAAACTCGAGATGGCATTTCACCTAACATGGCAGATTTTGCTGCGCGAGTTTCTCAGGGCCACATTGGCCGTGCTCGCTATCTTGCAAAGAATGAATCAGTACGCAATACCCGCAGCACAATCATGAAACTGCCATTAACACTTCAAGGAATCTCTTCGGCATTTGCCGCAGCACAAACTCTTGTCGATCTTGCAACAGAACAGGCAACGATCGCTGCTGAGACAAGAAATGAAAAAGAGATTGATGATCTATCTCTTGCATATGGCAAAGGTGCAACGGGCCGCGGCATGGCAACTGGCGGCAGTAAAGCGATTAAAGATTTAGAGAAAGAACAAAAAACTCGGCAAACTCGAATGATTCGTGACGGCCTTGATGCAGCGCTATTAGACATTGCTACTTTTTACCGCGATGTCATGATGGTTCAAGCCGGCGCCAACGATGGGTTGATAAATAAAGAGTTAGAGACAGAGATTGCCGCAGTGGCAGAAAAGACAAAACCACAGAACACCATTAAAAAAATCAGCGCAATCATGCAGGCCCGTACAAATTTAGGCCACAACGCAGCACCTTTGTTAACTGTTGAAGCGTTGATGTGCACCTTGGCCCGTTAGCCCCAAAAATCCCCTTAACGGCCATTTCTTACGCATCAAAAAACCTCCTTGATGGTAATTAGCACCCCTATTCATAGGGCAAGATTTGCACATGCGCTTAGACCATGTCTCATATGTAACTTCCCATGATCAATTAGCCGACACTGTTCAACGTCTTGGTTCACGCCTTGGCAGCACATTTGTTGACGGCGGTGTCCACCCACGCTTTGGTACTCGCAACTTCACTGCGCCACTTCAAAACGGCCAATACATTGAAGTTGTGTGTCCACTAGATCATCCATCAACAGAACAAACACCGTGGGGTAAAGCGGTTAGTAAAAAAGCTCAAGCAGGTGGCGGTTGGTTAACGTGGGTATTTAGTACAGAGGATATTTCAAAGGTAGAAGAAAAGTTTGGTCGATCAGCAGTAGAAGGCCATCGCACACGCCCAGATGGAAGCGACCTAAAGTGGAAGCAAATTGGCGTTAATGAAATTGCAGATTCGCACGAACTACCATTTTTTATTCAATGGCTAACCGCCGACCATCCATCACAAGAGGGTAAAGCGGTTGCATCAATTGAAAAGATTACAATTGCAGATAAAGGCGAACTATCTGAATCATGGTTTAAAGATGAAATCCTGGCTGGATTAGCAGGAACATCTATTGAATGGACAGATCCATCTGTCAACGATGGCGAAAACGGAATCGTTGCTGTGCATCTTAAGACTCCAGCAGGAGTTGTAGTTCTCGATTAATTAGATTAAAAACTTAAAGAAAAAGCCCTTCACGCAACCGTGAGGGGCTTTTTTATATTCGTGGCTTGGGCCGGGATCGAACCGGCGACCTAACGATTTTCAGTCGTTCGCTCGTACCAACTGAGCTACCAAGCCAACAAAGATTTTGCTAATGGTTGCCCACGAGTGCGCGCGATACACAAATAAATTTGCGTACAACACCAAAACCTTTGCGACCCGGACGGGACTTGAACCCGCGACCTCCGCCGTGACAGGGCGGCGCGCTAACCAACTGCGCTACCGGGCCTTAAGTGATTGATAAACATAAGTGGCTCTTATGTCACTCTCAAAGCCTTGCATTTGAATCTGTAGATCTTT
>WLHC01000047.1 GCA_009702925.1 Actinomycetota bacterium | reverse complement strand
CTTGCAGATTTAGTGCTTCCGGAGATTCCAAAACTTAGATTAGAAGTAGATGAACACCACCACCATAAAGATGTTTATGAACATTCAATTACGGTTCTAGAACAAGCAATAAGCCAAGAGGCTCGCTTAGGTGGACCAAACCTTGTTATTCGACTTGCTGCGCTTTTACATGATATTGGTAAACCCAAAACCCGTGCATTTATAGAAGGCGGAGGTGTCTCTTTTCACCATCACGAAGTTGTTGGTGCGCGGCTTGCAAAAAAACGCTTGCATGCTTTGCGCTTTGATAACGACACAATCGAGGCAGTTGAACTATTAACCGCCCTACACCTTCGCTTTCACGGTTACGGTGATGTTGATTGGACCGATTCAGCAGTTCGCAGGTACGTGCGCGATGCCGGTGATTTGCTGACTCATCTACATGTTTTAACCCGCGCCGATTGCACAACTCGAAATAAGAGCAAAGCTGATCGTTTATCTGCTCGCTATGACTCACTTGAGGCGCGCATAGAAACGTTAATGGAGCAAGAGGAGTTGTCAAAGATTCGCCCAGATTTAGATGGCACACAAGTTATGGAGCTATTAAAACTTAAACCTTCTCGCGAAGTGGGCCAGGCAATGGATTTCTTGATGGAACTTCGTTTAGAGCAGGGCCAAATAGGAGAAGAAAAAGCTACGCAGGCTCTGTTGCAATGGTGGGCTAGGCAGAAGCCTTAAATTTACTTGGTCGCAAAGTAACAAGCGCCACCAGAAGATAAGCAACGGCAACAAGCAAAGGAACCTTTGCTGTTACACCAGTTGTTGGCAATAAAAGAGCGGCAATCAACCCACCGCTGACTATTGCAAAATTAACAACAACATCATAAACAGCAAAAACTCTTCCACGGAAGTAGTCATCGATTTTCGATTGAACGAGGGCGTCGTTAGTTACTTTTACATTCTGGCCAAAAAAAGCCGTAAAGAACGCCGTTATTGCTAGAGCAACCTGCGTTTGAGAAACCGCCAAAACTAGCGGTGCGCAAGCACTTGCAAACATTGCAAACTTAATCCAACGGTGTCTTCCAAAACGAGAAACACCATAAGGGGCAAGAAAGGCCCCACAGAACACACCGATACCGGCAATTGTTAATGCAATTCCAAAACCCTGCAATCCATCTGCAGGTTTACCTGGGTCATTAAAAGTATTGCGCTCTAACAACAAGGCAGTCAAAGTAAGTGCGGTTAATCCACCGCGATGAACAGCAGTTGCAATGATTCCACGCCCTGCATCTATATGTGTTCGAAGAAAGGCAACTCCTTCCTTCATATCAATAAATCCTTGGGCAAATGATGCAGCTGCTTTTTCGTGTTTTTGCGGACCAATTTCATATTTGGTTAATCGACCCGTTAACAACGCAGCAGTGAAATAACCGGCAGCAGCAATCAAAACTAAAATGGAATCTGCATGATCGGCTATTGCTGCGCCATCAACTAGTGCGCGGACACCAACACCAATCCCACCGCCCAAGACGACTAAAACAGAACCACCAGTTACTGCAATTGCATTTGCTGTGATGAGAGATTTAGTATCAATGAGAAGAGGCAGTCCAGCAGAGAGAGCGGCAAGAATTAATCGGTTAATGCCAAAGGCAACCAATACAACTGCAGTAAGTGTTACTCCAGTTGTTCCACTAAATACAAATAACGCTACCAATAAAAGATTTGCACTGCGCGCCAAGTTTGCATAAAAAAGTGCGCGTTGCCTAGAGACTCGATCCAAGATGGTTCCTACAAAAGGACCAACAATTGAGTACGGCATGAGAACAACTGCAAACCCAATTGCCGCACTTAATGCATCGGCCTGACGTTCTGGAGAAAACAAAACAAATGATGCAAGTGCGCTTTGAAAAACACCATCGGTTGCTTGGCCAGTCCAGCGAACGGCCAGAAGGCGAGATAGCCGTGGGTGTCGAAGTAACCCAAAGAAACTCATAAGAAAGAGCGTAGCCACCTATTTAGGATTATTCTTCTCTTTAATGAAATCGCAACGTTCATTCATCGATTATTCACTCGATAAGCGAGCCACTTTGATGGCGCTTTTTCGGGGAGTTGTTGATGCCTGCGACGCAGACCCGTATCTAATGCGTGCTGCTAAATGGCATGGCGATAAGGTCAATAGAAATTGTCCGGTCTGTAAAAAAGAGGAGCTTGTTGAACTTCGTTACACCTTTGGGGAACAACTAGGTCAATTCTCAGGGCGCATTAAGTCCCCCAAAGAGTTAGTGGAGATGGAGCGTGAGTTTGGAGAGTTCACTGTTTACATAGTGGAGGTCTGTCGTAACTGTTCATGGAATCACCTGTGTGCTTCATACATGTTGGGTGATGGAATAGAGCGTAAGGCGCCCCGAAAGGTGCGCACCTTGGAGGATGAAGATTATGCAAGCAGGTAGCATTACCAAATGATGCGAAAAGTAATTGTTCGAGCAGCAGTATTTGTAACAGGCTTTGGCTTTGTTGCTGGTTCAGTTCTATTCGCACTTGCCTATTTCACCGTTGATGTTCCCGATGCAAACGCCTATGTAAATAGCCAATCAACAATTTTTCAATATGCAAATGGTGAAGAGATCGGCCGAGTGGGAACCCAAAATCGCCAGATTGTTCCACTTGCAAAAATTCCACTAAAGGTTCGCCAAGCAGTTCTTGCTGCAGAAGATAAAAGTTTTTATTCCAACAAAGCTTTTTCTGTAACTGGAATTTTGAGAGCAGCCTTTAATAATCTCATGGGTGGTTCATTGCAAGGTGGTTCCACAATCACTCAACAGTATGCAAAGACAGCCTTTTTGACTCCAAGTCGAACTATCCAAAGAAAAGTTAGAGAACTTGTAATCGCGATAAAACTTGAGAACGAACTTTCCAAAGATCAAATCTTTGAAAGCTATCTCAATACCATTTACTTTGGCCGAGGTTCATACGGAGTTATGACTGCTTCACAACAGTATTTCAACCGCACAGTTGATCAACTTACGATTTCACAGGCGGCGGTGATCGCATCGATTCTGCGCTCGCCAGGTTTATACGATCCAGCATTTGCAGAAGGTAATGCCGAACGTTTAGCGAATCGCTTTGAATACGTGAAAAACAATATGTTGGAAGAAGGTTGGCTAAGTAAAGAAGAGGCAGCAAAGATGAAGCTGCCAGAGGTCGCACCACGGGCAACATCTGGACAGCTCAGCGGACCAAAGGGTCACGTCATTGAAGCGGTTCAAAAAGAGTTAGCAAAGTTAGGATTTTCTCAAGACCAGCTTTTAGTTGGCGGTTTAGTTATCAAAACAACTCTTGATCAACAAGCTCAACAATCGGCAGTTGACGCGGTCAACAGATTTTATCCAGCTAATGCACCAGATGATCTTCGAATTGGTTTAGTTGCAATTCGCCCAGGAACCGGTGAGGTTTTAGCACTATATGGCGGCCGAGATTATTTAGAGCGTCAGTTAAACGATGCAACCCAATCAATTGCTCAGGCAGGTTCTACATTTAAACCTTTTGCAATTGTTGCAGCCCTTGAAAAAGGAATTCCGCTGACATCTATTTGGAACGGTGACTCACCACAAACATTTGATGATCTAGGCAAACCATATGAGGTTTTCAATTATGGAAATAATGGTTGGGGTCAGGTTGATTTAATGACTGCAACCAAGCATTCAATCAACACAATATTTGTTCCACTTGGAATAGAAGTGGGCCCAGACAAAGTTGTAGATGTTGCTCGCCGTGCAGGCATTCCTGACTCTGTTGCAATGATGCCAACGCCATCATTTGTACTTGGAACATCTAGCCCTCACGTAATCGATGTGGCAAATGCCTATGCAACATTTGCAGCTCAAGGCGTTAGATCAAAACCATATTTAGTCTCACAAGTAATTGGATCTAACAAAGGTGTTTTATTCGAGGCAACACCATCGACCGAAGAAGTATTTAGTAAAGATGTTATGGCCGATTTAACATATGCACTTAAGGGAACAATCACCGGAGGAACAGGAGCAGCCGCACTTGCACTTGGCCGTCCTGCTGCAGGTAAAACTGGAACATCACAGTCAAATGCATCTGCATGGTTTAGTGCATACACACCACAGATTGCCGCCTCTGTTTCATTCTTTAGAGATAACGCAACACAATCTCTTAATGGAATTGGTGGAATGACATCTGTAACCGGTGGGTCATTTCCTGCAAGAATTTGGACGCAGTTTATGAAGGGTGCTCTTAAGGGAGAGCCAGTAATGTCATTTCCAGCACCATCTAATATCGGCGGCCTTGATCCAATAGTTATGACTTCAGGTGGGAAGCAAACACCCAAGCCTTAGGCCCAAGCCTTAAACCCCGCTCACGCCTGAAAAATCCCGCATCGATTTAGCCAATTAGGCCATAAAGGCATACCCTTAACCCTCTTAAGAGCCATCTGGGGCAA
The DNA here is from genome assembly GCA_009702925.1 of Actinomycetota bacterium. Taxonomy (GTDB): domain Bacteria; phylum Actinomycetota; class Actinomycetes; order Nanopelagicales; family Nanopelagicaceae; genus Planktophila. The sequence continues at coordinate 164 of WLHC01000047.1, read as the reverse complement.
ACTCCAGATGTCGAATAAGAAGTATTAACCCTCCTGTCACGGAAATGCCGTGGCCGTCTTAGTCCAGAGGAGGTCGGGTTAACTCATGCGTCATTATGAACTTATGGTCATTCTTGATCCAGAACTAGAAGAACGCACCGTCACACCAAGCCTAGAAACATATT
>WLHC01000046.1 GCA_009702925.1 Actinomycetota bacterium | reverse complement strand
TTGAGAAAATGCGGGCCAAGACAGGAGAAATGTGTCAAAGGTCCGCGTACATGAGTTGGCAAAACAACTCGGCATGGAGAGCAAGGTTGTTCTTGCAAAACTCCAAGAAATGGGCGAGTTTGTTCGCTCTGCATCATCAACAGTAGAAGCACCTGTGGTGCGCAAGATGATCGAAATGTATCCCGATGCAAAACCAGTCGAGGAGAAAAAGCCTGTCAAAAAAGCAGCAGCAAAGAAAGCTGCAGCAAAGCCAAAGGGTGAAGTTTCCCCAGAGCAGGCTGCCGAATTAGCAGCAGAACTTGGCGTAGACATTGAAGCGCTGAAATTAGAACAAGCAAAAGCAGTTGCAAATAGAGAAGAAGCAGCAAAGTTTGAAGCGCAAGATCGTGCAAGTGAAGCCAACGACGGTGGATCAGCAACTGCCGCAACAACTCCAACATCGCCGGCAGTTCCACCAAAACCTGCCGCTCGTCCAGGTAACAATCCATTTTCAACTGGTGGCGCAGTTCCGCGTCCACCACGTCCAGGTAACAATCCATTTTCAACTGGTAGCGCAGTTCCTCGTCCGCCACAAAGACCACAAGGTTCCCCAACAGGACAGCCTCGCTCTGGAATGGCTGGCTCTCGTCCAGGTTCTGTACGTCCAGGTTTTGCAGCTCGTCCTGGTGCACCGCGCACTGGTGCACCTGGTGCAGGAAGTGGTTTTACACCTCGCACATCTGGTGCACCAAGTAATTCTCCATACAAAACAAACACTCCAGGAACAGGCGCACCATCAACTGGTGGACCACAGCGTCCAGGCGGAGGTCGTCCACCGCAACGCGGCGGTGCTGGCGGAGCATTTGGAAAAAATGCAAGCAAGAAATCTGGTCGTAAACAAAAATCACGTAAAGCATTGCGTGATGAGTTCGACAATATGCAGGCACCACAACTAGGCGGCGCAGTTGTTCCTCACGGAGATGGAAAGACGCCTATACGTATGCGCCGTGGTGCATCGTTAGCTGACTTTGCAGACAAAATTGGTGCAGATCCGGCCGCATTAGTGGCCGCCTTATTCCACTTGGGAGAGATGGTTACTGCCACGCAGTCAGTAGATGCTGACACATTTGAAATTCTCGGTGTTCAACTCGGTTATAACATTGAAATTGTTAGCCCAGAAGATGAAGACCGTGAACTTCTACAGGACTTTGATATCGATCTTGCTGGAGAAATATCTGATTTAGATCCAGATTCTTTGGTTGCCCGTCCACCTGTTGTCACAGTGATGGGTCACGTTGACCACGGTAAGACATCACTTCTTGATGCGATTCGTAAATCTGAAGTCATGAAGGGTGAAGCAGGTGGCATTACTCAACATATTGGTGCATACCAAATCCATCATGATCATGATGGAATCAATAGAGCAATTACATTCATCGATACTCCTGGTCACGAGGCGTTTACAGCAATGCGTGCACGTGGTGCAAAGGTCACAGATATTGCAGTTCTTGTGGTTGCAGCTGATGATGGAATCATGCCTCAGACAATCGAAGCACTCAATCACGCTCAGGCAGCAGATGTTCCAATTGTGGTTGCAGTTAATAAGATTGATAAAGAGGGTGCCAATCCAGACAAGGTGCGCCAGCAATTAACCGAGTACAACTTGATTGCAGAAGAGTATGGCGGAGAAACAATTTTCGTAAATGTTTCAGCTAAATCTGGAATGGGAATCGATCAACTTATTGATTCTATTCTTTTGACAGCAGATGCAGCGATCGATCTACGCGCTATCGCAGATGATTCTGCGCGAGGTGTAGCGATTGAAGCTCACTTGGATCGTGGACGAGGCCCAGTTGCTACCGTTCTAGTTCAACGTGGAACACTAAAAATTGGTGATGCCATTGTTGCAGGAAGTGCATTTGGTCGAGTCCGTGCAATGCTGGATGAAGATGGAAATGCAGTTGATGTAGCTGGCCCATCACGTCCTGTGCAGGTACTCGGATTTACTTCAGTGCCAAGTGCGGGAGATACATTCTTAGTTGCTGATGAAGATCGAACCGCTCGTCAGATCGCCGAAAAGCGTCAAGCTGCAGAACGAAATGCTCAGTTGGCTAAAGCGCGTAAAAAGGTTTCTCTGGAAGACTTTATGGAGCAATCAAAGGTTTCTACACTTAACTTAATTCTTAAGGGCGACGTGAGTGGCTCTGTAGAAGCATTGGAAGATGCCTTAATGCAGCTAGATGTCGGAGCAGAAGTTGATCTAAGAGTTATTCACCGCGGTGTTGGTGCAATTACTAAGAGTGATATCACTTTGGCCTCTGCATCAACTGCTGTTGTGATTGGTTTTAACGTTAAGCCAGAGGTACAAACAGCGATCTATGCTGATCAAGAAGGCGTTGAAGTTCGCTTCTACTCAGTGATTTATAACGCAATCGAGGAGATTGAGCTCTCACTCAAGGGATTGCTAAAGCCAGAGTACGAAGAAGTGATCGTCGGAAACGCCGAAGTTCGCGAAATCTTCAAATCATCAAAGGCTGGAAACATTGCCGGTTCAATTGTTAAAGATGGAGTCATTCGTCGAAATGCGAAGGCTCGTATTTTGCGCAATGGCGAAACATTGGTTGATAACCTCACAATTGACTCACTCAAGCGATTTAAAGACGATGCAAATGAAGTGCGCGAAGGCTTCGAGTGCGGTATTGGTCTTGGCAACATGAAAGAGATTGCGATTGGCGATCTAGTTCAGTGTTTTGAGATGCGTGAGAAAAAGAGAGCATAAAGATGGGTCAATCACATCGCACTCTAAAAGTTGCAGATCGTATTAAAGTTATTGTCGCGCAACTTCTTGAAACAAAGATCAAGGATCCACGCCTTGGTTTTGTAACTGTCACTGATGCAAGGGTTACAGGTGATCTGCAACAGGCATCAGTCTTCTATACCGTTTTAGGTGACCTTGAAGAAAGAGCGGCAACAGCTGCTGCTCTGGAAAGTGCAAAAGGTGCAATTCGATCAGCACTAGGTCGTGAACTCTCACTAAGAATTACACCGAGTATTGAATTCTTTGAAGACGGCTTACCAGAAAGCGCTCTTGCACTTGATTCACTGCTTGCAAAAGTTCATGAACAAGATGCACAAGTTGCAGCGTTAAGAAAGAATGCTGAGTACGCCGGTGGTGAGGATCCATATAAAGCACCACGTGTCATCGATGAGAAATCTTAATGAGAATTATGGAAGTGAAGTAAGGATGCAGCATGGTTTTCTGGTCGTTGATAAACAGCCAGGAATGACTAGTCACGATGTAGTTTCTGTTGCAAGGCGTTCACTCGAAACACGCAAGGTTGGCCACTCCGGAACATTAGATCCAATGGCAACAGGTATTCTGGTTTTGGGCTTTAACAATGGAACAAGGTTGCTTCAGTACATCACCGATGGCGATAAGGATTATCGTGCAACCATTGTCTTGGGTTCGGCAACTGTTACCGATGATTCACAGGGCGAAGTAATTAACTCCACTGATGCATCGCATATCACTGATGAACAAATCAAAGATGAAATTGCAAAGATGCGAGGAACTATCCTGCAACGTCCAAGTTCTGTCTCTGCGGTAAAGATAGATGGTGAGCGGGCCTACAACAGAGTTCGCTCGGGGGAAGATGTAGTGCTTCCTGCCAGAGAAGTAACAATTTCATCACTGGAGGTTCCACAGATTCGCAGAATGGGTAGCGCCATTGAAGTTGATATTCACGTTACATGTTCTGCAGGAACATTTATTAGAGCAATCGCGCGCGATTGTGGGGATGGACTCGGCGTTGGAGGTCACTTAAACTCTCTTCGTCGAACTCGAATTGCAGGCTTTGGATTGGATCAGGCAATAACTCTGGATCAGCTAAAGAGCAAAGATTTTGAAACTCTAGATCTTGCCGATGTTGCCCGGACGACGTTTGTAGCAAGGGAGATCGCGATGGATGAAAAAATCGAACTCTCATTCGGCAGAGCTTTAGCGGCAAATCCCGATGGCAAAATTTACGCTGGTATTGATAGTTCGAACCAATTGATCGCACTGCTTCAAAATGTTGACGGAAAAGCCAAGCCAATAGCTGTGTTCGCTGCGGCCAACTAACTCGTGGATAATGTAGCCATGAGCGTTGTAGTAATTGGAAATTTCGATGGAGTCCACAAAGGACACCAAGAGATTCTTACTCGTGCCAAAAAAATTGCAGGAGATCAAAAGATTATTGCTTTGACCTTTGATCCACACCCAACTTCAATTTTTGCACCTGAACGTGCTCCTACAGCTTTGACAGTGCTTACTGATCGAATTGAGTTGTTAAAGATTCATAATGCCGACCAGGTAGCAGTAATAAAATTTACAAAAGAGTTTGCTGCAATGTCACCTGAGGACTTTGTAGCAAAAGTGCTTATTGATCAGCTCAAAGCAACAAAAATAGTAGTTGGAAAGAACTTCACATACGGCCACAAAGCCGCTGGCAATGTTGAGAGTTTAAAACAGCACAAAGAATTTGAAACTATAGTCTTAGATTTAGAAAACGATAGTGAAGAGACGATTTCATCTACTCGTATTCGAAAAGCCGTTATCGATGGGGACGTCGAAAGTGCGCGCCTGATGCTTACACGCCCACATCGTTTAGATGGAATAGTTGTTCATGGTGAAAAACGAGGACGAGAGATTGGTTATCCAACTGCAAATTTGGGTGATTTAGAAAATCAAACTATTCCAGCAGATGGTATCTATGCAGGTTGGCTTACTGTGGGTATTGATCGATGGCCAGCTGCGATTTCAATCGGAACTAATCCAACATTTGAAGGTGTTCGTGGACGACAGGTTGAAGCTTATGCTCTCGATCAAACCGATCTTGATCTCTATACAAAGCGGGCAACCATAGAATTTGGTTGGAGATTGCGAGATACGTTGAAATTTGATGGCCTAGAACCATTGCTTGAACAGATGGCTAAAGACTGCGCTAGAGCCCGAACTCTCACAGAGATGTAAGCGGGGATTTTCTCCGGATTTCACCGTTTGGAAGGCTCGCTGGTAACCTAGCCCTTCAATCGAGATAGCGAGTTTTTCGTGAATCAGACCGAAAAGCATTCGTGCTCAGTAAACAAGGAGAA
>WLHC01000045.1 GCA_009702925.1 Actinomycetota bacterium | reverse complement strand
GTACTCATCGCGAGTGCCTAATCTTTCCTACCTAGGAGAGGAAAAAAATGCAAGAACAAGATAACAACGCAGTTAACGAGCTATCTCGCCGCGGACTGTTGATGGGAACTGCTGCTGGCGGTCTCCTCATTGCCGGTAGTGGAGCGATGCTTGCGCCATCTGCAAATGCAGCAACTGCAAAAATCAAAAGAGGTGGAGTGCTCCGTGTTGGAGTTGGCTCTGGAAGCACAACTGAAACACAAGATGCACACCTTGGCGGTTTTACTGCTGATACTGCTCGTCAATACCAGTTGTACGATCGCTTAGTAACTCGTGATTCAAACTTTAAGCTAGTCAACGAACTTGCTGACTCATTTACCCCTAACAAGGCAGGTAACGTCTGGACAGTTCGCGTAAAGAAGGGCGTCAAGTTTCACAACGGCCGCACGCTTACAGCTGATGACGTAATCTTCACAATCCAGCGCATCTTGAACCCTGCAACAAAGGCAATCCGTGCTGGCGCCTTGTCAGGTATTGATGCAGCAAAGCTTAAGAAAGTTGATGCATACACAGTTTCAATCACATTGAAGTCTGCGAACGTGACTTTCGATGAGCTTTTCTCAGATTACGCAATGGGTGTTGTTCCTGTTGGATATAACCCAACAACCCCAGTTGGAACTGGTCCATTTAAGTTCAAGTCATTTACACCAGGTGTTAAGAGTGTTTACACAAAGAACGCAAGCTACTGGCGCACAGGTGAGCCATATGTTGATTCAGTAGAGATTATCTCTCTACCTGATGAGACAGCTCGCGTAAATGCACTTAAGAGCGGTCAGGTAGATGTCATTACTGATCTACCAAACTCACAGGTCAGCACAGTTAAGGCAGACAAGAAGCTTGCTGTTCTTAACGCTAAGACTGGTGCTTATGTCCCAATCGCAATGAACTGCCTAAAGGGTCCATTTACAGATGTTAAGGTCCGTCAAGCATTCCGCTTGATGATCGACCGTGAAGCAGTTGTAAAGCAGGCTTACAGCGGATTTGCTCAAATGGGTAACGACGTTATTGGTCGCTACGACGAGGGTTATAACACGAAGCTAAAGCAACGTGACTACGATCCTGAAAAAGCAAAGTCACTGATTAAGTCATCTGGTGTAACAATTCCTAAAATGGAGTTGAAGACAACTGATGAAGCATCAGGAATGCTTACCATCCCTCAGATCTTTGCACTCAATGCAAAGCAAGCTGGTGTGACTGTTGAAGTTACACAACCATCTGATTTCTGGACAGGATGGCCAGGGGCATCAACTTTTGCAATGGATTACTACGTAAACCGTACTTACCTGCAAGGGGCCACATTGGTTTATTGCGGTGGAGACTATGCAAAGGAAACAGGTTGGAGCAACGCAGAGTTTGAAGGTCTGATTGCTCAGGCTCTTAAGACTCCTAACAAGGCTCTACGTAACGAAATCATCGCTGATGCTCAAGAGATTGAGTACAACGAAGGTGGATACATCGTTACTTCCTTCTACAACAAGCTTGATGCACACAGTGCAAAGGTAAGTGGATTTGGAGCAGGTCACCCAAGTGGTAACTCACTCAACAACTTCACCCTTCGCTCAGTAGGTTTCACAGCGTAATTAGAAGTTAACAAGTAGGTACTGAATATTTCGGTACCCGTGCGAATGCACGGGTACCGAAGTTCAGTTTTAAAGCGAATAAGATGTAGTGAGAACAAATCGAAGTATTTAGAATTCAAAATACGTTTAAATTAATTAAGGGGTTGTAATGAAGATTGTTAGTGCCAAGGTTTTTGTAGTCGGCACTCCCCCACCACATGATGGTGGAGCTTTTTGGGTCTTCGTTAAACTCACAACTGATACAGGCGTAGAAGGAATTGGCGAGGTTTATGCCGTTCCCTTCCATCCTTCAGTTGTAGAAAAAATGATTGAAGATGTTGTAGATCGATATGTTATTGGCACATCTCCATTTGATATTGAGGCGCTATGGCGTCGTGCATATTCTGCAGGATTTACTCAACGCCCAGATGTTTCGATGGTTGCCATTCTTTCTGGAATCGAAACTGCTTGCTGGGACATCATGGGCAAAGAGACTAATCAGCCTGTCTATAACTTATTGGGCGGCAAAGTCAGAGATCGAGTACGCAGTTATACATACATTTATCCAGCTCCAGGAAAAGATGACTCTGTTTATTCAAATGCAGATATCTCATGTGAGCGAGCAGCGGTCTATATAAAGGATGGATTCACTGCACTTAAATTTGATCCAACCGGTCCCTATTCAGCCTTTGATCCACGTCAACTTTCGATAGAGATGTTGGACTTTACAGAAAAGTTTGTAAAGCAGTTACGAGAAGCTGTCGGCGGCAAAGTAGATTTACTTTTAGGAACACATGGGCAATTAACTCCAGCAAGTGCGATCCGGTTAGCGCGGCGAATTGAAAAGTACGATCCGCTCTGGTTTGAAGAGCCAACTCCTCCGGATATGCCAGAAGAAATGGCTAGAGTTGCCGAAAAGACAACTATTCCTATTGCAACAGGTGAGCGCCTATCTACTAAATATGAATTCGCACGAGTGCTTCGCAACAACTCCGCTTCAATTTTGCAGATGGCAATTGGCCGCGTCGGTGGAATTATGGAGACCAAAAAGATTGCAGCAATGGCAGAGGTTCACTACGCCCAGATAGCTCCTCATCTTTACGCCGGACCAATTGAAGCAGCAGCAAACCTTCATGTTGATCTATCAACACCAAACTTTCTTATTCAAGAGTCAATTGGAAAGATGGAAAACTTCCATTCTAAGTTACTCAAAAAACCACTTCCTTGGGAAAACGGTTACTTCCTTCCAACAACTGATCCTGGCTTAGGTGTGGAGCTCAACGAAGAAGTTGCGGCAGCTCATCCATATACTGGCCAACGTTTACACCTAGAGATGCATCAGAAGCCATTGAATTAAATCTTACTTTTCATTCGCAATAGTGCGAAATTTTAAAAAAGACCCACTAACGGAATTAAAACGAACGAAGCAAGGGAACAGGGAGAAAAAGTAATGCGCATTGGCTACATAGGTTTGGGTAACTTAGGGGTACACCTTGCAACTAGTTTGCAGAGAAATGGTTTTGATCTAACGGTCAACGACATCGATAAGGGTTCTGCAAAAAACCTTCTTAGCATGGGTGCAAAGTGGGCAGATTCTCCTAAAGAGTTAGCAGAAAATGTAGACATCGTTATTACATGCTTGCCATCTCCTGCAGTGGTCAAGCATGTGATGCTTGCAGACAACGGCGTACTTGCTGGTTTGAAAAAAGGTGGCGTCTGGATGGAGATGAGTACCAATGATCGCCACGTTATTGAAGAGATTGCAGCCATTGCCCTTGAAAAAGGTATCGATACTTTGGAGTCACCTGTAACAGGTGGAGTCCACTTGGCAGCCTCAGGAAAAATCACTGTTTTAATTGGCGGAGAACTATCTGTCTATGAAAAGTGCAAGAAGGTAATTGAAGCTGTTGGAGGCCAGAACTTCTACATGGGACCGCTAGGAAATGCTTCGATTATTAAAGTGATCACAAATATGTTGGCATTTATTCACCTTGTTGCAGCAGGTGAGGCAATGATGCTTGCAAAGCAAGGTGGCCTTGATCTTAAGACATCTTTCGAAGCAATCCGCGCCTCATCTGGAACTAGTTTTGTTCACGAAACAGAAACTCAACTAGTTTTGAGTGGTTCGTACAACATTGGTTTCACAATGGATCTAGCACTTAAAGATATTGGGTTTGCAACTGAGATGGGTAGGACATTTGGTGTGCCACTAGAGCTTGCAGCAATTACAGAGCAGGCATTTGTTCGCGGTAAGGCTCAATATGGCGGAGATGCATGGTCTCCAAAGGTTATAAAACTTCTTGAAGATGCCGTCGGTGTAGAACTTCGCGCACCTGGCTTCCCAGATGTTCTAACAGATACGGAAGGTCCTAAATAATGGCTCTGACATTTAAAAGTGGAATTTATATCAATGGTCAGTGGGTTCAGCCATCGAGTAAAGCTGTTTTAGATGTACACAATCCCGCCACCGGAGAGCTCATTGCCTCTATCCCTGCAGCCGGACGCGAAGAAGCACGCGCAGCAGTTGTTGCTGCTAACAATGCATTTAAATCATGGAGCGGATTAAATGCTAATGAGCGCGCTGCATATCTTCGCAAAGCAAATGCAATCTTTATTGAGCGAGCACAAGAAATTGGCGAGATCATGACGCTAGAACAAGGTAAGCCAATTGCAGAGGCAGTCGGTGAAGTCTTGTGGGGCGCGGACTATCTGCTTTGGTATGCAGAAGAGATTCGTCGCAGTAATGGAACGATTGTTCCTAGTGACTCATTAAATCAGCGCTTCTATCTGCGCAGACGTGCTCGCGGTGTTGTCGCATGTATTACTCCATGGAATTTTCCTAATGCAATGTTGCTTCGCAAGATCGCTCCTGCAGTTGCTGCAGGAAACACAATCGTTGCAAAGCCTGCAGAAGAAACACCTTTATCTGCTGTAAAGATTTTTGAAGTCTTTCACGATGCAGGTTTCCCACCAGGTGTTCTAAACCTTGTCTGCGGCGAGCCAGCACCAATTGGTGATGTTCTACTTGAATCACCTGAGGTGCGACAGATTTCCTTTACAGGATCAACAGAAGTTGGCCGCATGCTCTCAGAACGAGGCGGGGCGCAGTTAAAGAAAGTAACCGTAGAACTTGGTGGAGTTGCACCGTTTATTGTTTTCCCTGATGCAGATTTAGATGTTGCAATCAATAACTTAATGTGGGGCAAGTTTGCTAACCAGGGGCAAAGTTGTGTGGCACCAAACCGTGTATTAATACATAAGGACATCTTCGACAAATTTACAGCTCTAGCCAAAAAGCGCGTCGAAGATTTAAAGCTGGGCCATGGAATCAAGGGTGGTTTTGAAGTTGGTCCAATGATCTCTGAAGAGGCAGTAATACGCGTTAATGCGCAGTTAGAAGATGCCAAAAAGAAAGGCGCAAAAGTTGTTGCTGGTGGGCAGATTCCTTCTGGTATCGATCCAAAGCGTTGGTGTGCTCCAACAATTATCGTTGATGCACCAAAAGATGCACTTGTAACGTGTCATGAAACATTTGGTCCACTTGTGGCTTTTGAGCCATTTACATCTGAGGCCCAGATGATCGAATCTGTTAATGCATCCGAATCTGGACTTGGTGCATATCTATTTACTAAGGATTTAGCTATCGCACATCGCGTTTCTGAGGCTTTGGAATACGGAATGGTTGTAATCAATGGATCTTCATTTGGTTATGTACAAACACCATTTGGTGGAACAAAGGGATCAGGTGATGGCCGCG
>WLHC01000044.1 GCA_009702925.1 Actinomycetota bacterium | reverse complement strand
TCTCAGGTCCAAAGATCCAAGAATCTGGATTAGTCACACGTATAGACATTAAATCGATTCGACCTGTTGCGGGATAGTTGTCAGTTGATTTAAATGTAATTACACCCTTAAAAATATTCTGTGCTTCTCCAGGCAAAACCATTGCAAAAGGCAGCGGCGCAATTGTTGCTAGAAGAAAGAAGATTCCAAGAGTAATTGTTACTAAACGGGGTAATGGTGAAAATCGCATCAGAAAATTCTCACAAGATCTTTATTGTTGTGGAGGTTTCGGTTGAGATTTATTATCAGGAACAAAAGATTTGTCTTCAACTTCTTCCTGATCAAATAGTTGAGGTTCCATCTTTGTAACTGAATTGACAGTTGCATCAGCATCACGAGCTTGGGTATCACGAAGTGAATCTTGAAAACGTTGAAAGCGATCAACTGATCTCTTTGTTTCAGTTTGAAATTTGCTTTCAAACTTTGTAACCCACAGAACGTAACCAAGTGCGCCAATTAGCCCAGCAGCAGGGACTACCCACCAAATGAGGGCTAAAAATGCATTGGACATGTGCCTACCTTACTAAGGATTGAAAGAGTAAACGTGCCCCAAAGGGGAACCTGCATGTGACTTAAGCGGGAATGAAAGAGAATGCAAAATTGTTCTAAGACTGGGAGGATTAAGAGATGGCAAACTTTGGCTTTACCCCTGGCGGCGCAGATGATTCAGATGGATCTGAAGAACCTGTGGATTTTGCCGCCATGATGGCGCAGATGCAGCAGCAGATCCAACAACAGTTTTCGATGCTAGGAATTAATGGACCAGGATTTAATGGTTCAGATGAAGCGCTACCAAAAAACATTGTTCGCGACGTATCAAAAAAATTTACGAGTTCTCAGAGTTCTGCCCCCGTCGGTGAAAGCGATGTAGCTCAAATTCAGCAGGCGTTTTCAATTGCCGAGACTTGGCTCAATGAAGCAGTGTTATTCCCTCAGATCCCACAATCAGGAAATGCCGTTTTGGCGCGTACTGATTGGATCGATGCCACGCTCTCGGGGTGGCAAAGCGCAGTAGAGCCCCTAGCAACTGGATTATCAGCTGCAATCGGTGAATTGCTGGATCAAGCATCGATAGGTGAAGATGAATCTGGTGCACACCCAGATGGTGAGAACCCAGCAATGGCGATTCCTGTCGGAATGATTTCAATGCTCCTTAAATCATTTATTGGTTCATTGATTGCAACACAGTTGGGACAAGCAATCGGCGGTTTAGCTGGCAAAGTCACTGGCGCTCACGACGTAGGACTGCCCCTACTTGATCCTGTATACCCAGCGCTAGTTCCACAAAACATCCGTGAATGGTCAACAGATCTTGATATTGCCCTGGATGAAGTTCAGATATTTCATGCACTCCGTGAAGCATCAGTCGCACGCTTGTTTTCAAACAATCCATGGTTGGTTTCATATATCCGTACTGCAATTACTGATTACGGAAAAGGAATCAATATCGACATGGAAGCAATCCAAGAGCAGGCCCAACGAGCACTCGATGAGAACGGCGGCTTTGATCCAACAAATCCTGAAAGTTTAAACATTGCTCTAAATAGTGGGATTTTCACGCCACAAGAAACACCTGCACAAAAAGCGGCGCTAACAAAGTTAGAAACAGTTCTTGCACTCATAGATGGTTGGTGTGAAGAAGTTGTTGCTTTAGCAGCAGGAAATCGTCTTCCAAATCTGAATGCATTACAAGAGACTTTACGTCGTCGACGTGCAACTTCCGCCCCGGCTCAACAACTGTTCTCTTCGCTTTTAGGATTACAAGTTTCACCGCGTTTAACTCGTGAAGCAACTGCATTTTGGAGTCAAGTACGTGAATTGAAAGATATTGCAGCGCGTGATCAAATTTGGAGTGGAATTTTGCCAACTGCAGATGACTTGTTAACTCCTGAGAGTTTCTTGAAGAGTTTAGAAATCCCAGATGATTTGTCCGGCTTAATTTAACGTGCATTAAAAAAGCGAACTCCCCGGTCACTTGCTCTATGTCAGCCTTCCCCTTGCTGACTTAGAACTGTTATCCGAGGAGTTCGTACCCGTAAAATAAGCGTTCTTGAAGCGATAATCAACTAAGCATCGCGCTGTTTTAGGTTGACAAATCATGATTTCTTCAGATAAAGGCTTTTCTATTTCTACCGTAAAAAAGAAATCACCACTGATTTGTCCGAATCTCTCAAGGTTTAGTTGAGAGATGACCTATTATTTTTCATATGCAGCATCCAGATCTCCATGGAGAATCTTTAGTTGAAAAAACACTTGAAGAATCCACGTTGCCTGGAATCACCGAGGGCGAGATAGTCGTAATTCGCTCCAACCGCAGGAAGAAAAACATTTCGGCCTACCGCCAAGGCGGCCGAATCGTTGTTTCTATCCCGGCCAGAATGAGTAAGGCCGATGAACGGGCGATGGTTCCGGAAATGGTGGCAAAGATTCGCGCTCAGGAGGCTGTTGCAACCATGAGCGAAGAGATCTTGCTGATTAGGGCAGGTGAACTGCTCACACAGCTAGCTCCTGAGATTTCTGCTCGCCCAGCATCGGTCAATTGGCGAGCCATGCGCGAGCGCTGGGGTTCGTGCACAGGCATCGACCGCTCAATTCGAATCTCAGATCGTCTCAAAGGGGCACCTGACTACGTCTTAGATTACGTCCTCTTCCATGAGGCCATACATCTTGAATACTTTGACCATGGCCAGGAGTTCAAGGAGCTTTTGGCCCGTTACCCCCAGGAAATACAGGCTGAGGCCTATTTGCAGGGCTATGAGGCGGCCGAAAACGCGCTCACCGCTCCAGAAGCCCTAAAAAAACTCCTAAATAAGGGTGCGTAGTTACGCTTAATCAAGCGTGGGGCGAGTAATCTCATACCAGAGCGCCTACCCCAAAAGGGGAGCATCCCATTGGGATCGTAAGCGTCGATAGGAGGAAAGAAATGACAGCAGAGACATACAAGGGTGACGCTTACTGCGTTAAGTGCAAAGAGAAGCGTGATTTCGAAGGAACTGTAAAGGTTTCCGAGTCTGGCCGTCGCATGGCACAGGGTATCTGCCCAGTGTGTGGCACCAAGGTCAATCGCATTCTTGGCAAAGCCCAGTAATTAAATTTCATTGTGCTTAAACCAGCTTTAGCTGGTCAGTACATGTCTAGCGTTACAAAAGAGCCTCACTCCAAATGGATGTGGGGCTCTTTTGCGCTGAGTGCAGGTTAATAATCGTAATAACTAAAGTTTTGATTCGATAGATTGCTTGATTCACAATCACCGGGCGCTCGCAATTGACACTCTTTTACACTGAGTATCCTTAGGCTATGGCAGCGCGCGAGTATCAATTAGAGATAAACGCCATTGATGCGACCCTTGTTTCAATTGAAAAGGTTTTAGACCTACCTAAACTCAGGAAGCAAGCAGATGAATTAGAAGTAGAAGCAGGAGTCCCAAACCTCTGGGATGACCCGGAGGCTGCCCAAAAAATAACTAGCCGTCTATCTAGAGTTCAATCCGAAATTGTAAAGTTATCAGGGCTTCGTCAACGAGTTGAAGACTTGCCGATTCTCTTTGAACTTGCAGCAGGGGAGCCTGGTGGAATTGCAGATGCCGAGAAAGAGTTGGATGCGGTAAAAAAATTGGTTAGTGAATTAGAAGTTCAAACTCTTCTAAATGGTGAGTATGACGATCGTGACGCACTCATCACAATTCGCTCTGAAGCAGGTGGAGTAGAAGCAGCTGATTGGGCAGAGATGATCATGCGCATGTATCTGCGTTACTGCGAACGTCATAGTTTCAAAGTTGATATTCTCGAAACTTCATATGCTGAAGAAGCAGGGATTAAATCAACCACATTTAAAGTTTCTGCTCCTTATGCATATGGAACACTTTCTGTGGAGCAAGGAACTCACCGACTTGTTCGAATTTCGCCTTTTGACAGTCAAAGCCGCAGGCATACATCTTTTGCAGGTGTAGAAGTTGTACCAGTAGTTGAGCAAAGTGATCACATTGAGATCGATGAAAAAGAAATTCGCGTGGATGTTTATCGCTCATCTGGGCCTGGCGGACAAGGTGTTAACACCACCGATTCAGCAGTTCGCTTAACTCATATTCCAACTGGAATTGTTGTCTCTTGCCAAAATGAGCGCTCTCAAATTCAAAACAAAGCAACAGCATTAGCGGTATTGCAATCAAGATTGCTGGAACGAAGAAGACAGGAAGAGCAAGCAAAGATAAATGCTCTTAAAGGAGATAACTCTGGCTCCTGGGGAAATCAAATGCGTTCATATGTTTTGGCCCCATATCAAATGGTTAAAGATTTACGGACCAATTATGAAACCGGTAATACTTCAGCGGTTTTAAACGGTGAGATTGATGAGTTCATTGAAGCTGGAATTCGCTGGCGTCGCAGTTCATAATTTTTTAGCCTGAATCAATAGTCAAAGCCGAAAAATTCTCAGAATCCATGCAATCTCACATTTTTCTTAGGCTCAAACCACGCCAATATCCATAGATTTCTACAACATTTACATAAACTACAGTCAGGTCGAGGGCCAGAGCCCCGCACATGTAATGGGAGATGTAATGATCCGCTTTGAAAACGTCACAAAGGTTTATTCAGGACAAGAGCGCCCAGCTCTAGATACTGTAAATCTGGAGATTGTGAAAGGCGAGTTCGTATTTCTAGTGGGGCTTTCAGGGTCTGGAAAATCAACTTTCTTACGTTTGGTTTTGCGCGAAGAACGTCCAACATCAGGATCTATTCATGTTGCTGGTAAAGATCTAAACACATTGGCAAAACACAAAGTACCTGAACTTCGTAGATCTGTTGGAACAGTTTTCCAAGATTTTCGCTTACTGCCAAACAAAACCATTTCTGAAAATGTCGCATTTACATTACATGTGCTTGGCTATTCACAAAAAGAAATCAATCGTGAAGTTCCAGAGGTTTTAGAGCTGGTTGGATTAGAAGATAAGGGCGATCGATTGCCCTCTGAAATTTCAGGTGGTGAGCAACAGCGCGTGGCTATTGCAAGAGCGTATGTCAGTCGCCCACCAATTTTGATTGCTGATGAACCAACAGGAAATCTAGATCCAGCAACATCTGTTGGAATTATGAAGTTATTGGATCGTATTAATCGTGAGGGAACAACTGTTTTAATGGCTACTCATGATGCAGGAATTGTGGATCAGATGCGCAAACGCGTTATTGAACTCGATCTAGGACATGTTATTCGAGACCAAGTTCGTGGTGTTTATGGATATACGGGTTAAGGGCGGAAGGTAGAAAAATGCGCGCACGGTTTCTATTAAATGAAGTTCGAATTGGACTTCGACGCAACTTAACAATGACATTTGCTGTTGTTGTTACAACTGCAATCTCACTTTCTTTACTTGGCGTGGGGCTT
>WLHC01000043.1 GCA_009702925.1 Actinomycetota bacterium | reverse complement strand
TGATGGCTGGATTCGCGGAGTTAAGGGCAATGAATACGCAGTTGACCTAACCTCTGGTGATGCAACTGCTGTTATCGGCTGGTCTGGTGACATGTTTATTCTTGCTGCAGAAAATGAAGGCAAGTTTGATTTCGCTATTCCTGACTCAGGCGGAACTATCTCAGGTGATAACTTGATGATTCCTTCAACTGCATCTGCAGAAGGTAAGGCAAACGCAGAGAAGCTAATCAACTTCTATTACGATCCTGTAATCGCTGCAGAAGTTGCTGCTTACGTAAACTACGTATGTCCAGTTAAGGGTGCGCAAGAAGAGATGGAAAAGATTGCTCCAGAGCTTGCAAGCAGCCCATATATTTTCCCAGATGCTGCAACTTCAAAGAAGCTCAGCGTATTCCGCTCACTTACTCCAGCTGAAGAGACAACTTGGAGCGAGGCTTTCCAGAAGGCCGCCGGCAACTAGTGGTTGATGTTTCCTCTGCAACGCGTGGAGATTTACGTCTAACGCGGATCACAAAGAGTTATGGTGATTTCACTGCAGTTGATGATCTTTCATTAACGATCCCTGAAGGTTCATTCTTTGCATTACTTGGACCTTCAGGGTGCGGTAAAACAACCACACTTCGAATGATTGCAGGGTTAGAAGAGCCAACTGTTGGCAGTATTCATTTGGGCACTACTGATATCACCACAAAGCGTCCTTATCAGCGCCCAATCAATACTGTTTTTCAAAACTACGCATTATTTCCGCATTTAACGATCTTTGAAAATATTGCATTCGGTCTTCGCCGAAGAGGAATTAAAAGCGTTGATGCAGATGTCAATAAAGTTCTAGATCTAGTTGAGCTTCCCCATCTTGCACAACGCAAACCAACTCAACTCTCAGGTGGGCAACAACAGCGAATTGCATTGGCCAGAGCGATCGTCAATCGCCCTGCTCTGCTGCTACTTGATGAGCCATTGGGTGCACTTGATCTTAAATTGCGTCGCCAGATGCAGATCGAACTTAAATGGATTCAACGTGAAGTTGGGTTAACTTTTGTTCACGTTACACACGATCAAGAAGAAGCCATGACAATGGCCGACACGATCGCGGTAATGAATGAAGGTGGAATCGAGCAGATGGGTTCACCGGCTGATCTTTATGACAATCCAAAGACTGCATTTGTTGCTAACTTTTTAGGACAATCAAACTTAATTAAAGGTCGCATCGAGGGCACAGCTGGAGATAACTTAGTTGTTGATCTCTACGGACAAAAAATCTCGATGCCAAAGAGTCGAAGTCATGCAGTCGATAGTTCTATCTATGCAGGAATTCGCCCAGAGAAGTTCCGCATCTCACTTGTCGGAACCCCAACCAGAGGCAATGTTTTAAGCGGTGGTCATATTGAAGAGGTCTCTTACATTGGAGTATCAACCCAGTACCAAGTTGCAATGCCATGGGGCCAAGAATTGATGGTCTTTGAGCAAAATGATGACGGAGTTCCTCCATTTGATAAGGGTGATCAAGTAGTTATTTCTTGGGAACCAAACTTTACTTTTGCACTTCGTGGTGATGAAGATGTAGAAGCCGGTACAGAAGTTGCACCGGATGACCTTGATGAGGATGAGTAAAACTTTGTCTAAGGTAAAGCTGCCTTATCTGCTTTTATTGCCAGGGTTTCTTTTTCTCTTTACTTTTTTTATCCTTCCAATTCTCAATCTTGCGCAAACATCTACGCAGACTCCTATTGCCGGTGGAGATACTGGTGAATATGAGCAGACACTTCGCTTTGCTAACTATATTGACGCCTTCATAGAAAATAGAGAGCAGTTTGCACGCTCATTTATTTTTGCAATATGTGCCACTTTATTAGCTCTTGCCATTGCCTATCCTTTGGCCTATGCAATCGCCTTTAAAGCGGGCAGGTTTAAAAACATTCTTCTGGTACTCATTATTGCGCCTTTTTTCACGTCATTTTTATTACGTACAGTGGCTTGGAAACAGATCCTTGGTGAAGAGGGTTTTGTTGTTCCGCCTCTTCGAACGTTTGGGATCATTAGTGAAAGCACAACGTTGACCTCTACATCTTTTGCCGTTGTACTTGGTATGACCTACAACTTCTTACCTTTTATGACATTGCCACTTTATGCCTCTCTTGAACGTATAGATCCACGAACTATGGAGGCATCAGGAGATCTCTATGCAAATGGAATCACCACGTTTAGAAGAGTGACTTTGCCTCTGTCTATGCCAGGAGTTGTTGCTGGAACTTTATTGACGTTTATTCCTGCAGCAGGCGATTACGTTAATGCTGCAATTTTGGGTAATCCGAATTCGAAAATGCTGGGCAATGTCATTGAATCCCGGTTCTTTAAGATTGTTGACTATCCAACGGCGGCCGCCTTGTCCTTTACTTTAATGGCAGCGATTTTGATTCTCGTTACTTTGTATATTCGTAAAGCGGGAACGGAGGAACTTGTATGACAAAAGTAAAGGATGCAACAATCCCTACGATTCCAGTACAGGCCCGCCTATCACGCTGGTTCGGTAGAAACCTGATACGAATTTATGCATTCTTTGGATTTACATATTTGTTCATTCCAGTTGCCTACACCTTTGCATTCTCATTTAATGACTCAGGTAAAAGCAATTTAATCTGGAAAGGCTTTACTTTAAAAAATTGGCAAAATCCCTGCGGTGCTCCTGAGATTTGTACGGCGCTGGGTAATTCCATCAAGATTGGACTTATAGCCACGATCTTTTCAACAATACTCGGGACAATGATCGCCTTTGCAATTGGTCGATATGCATTTAAGGGTAGATCAACTTCTAACTTACTTATCTTTTTGCCCATGGCAACTCCCGAGATTGTTTTAGGCGCATCACTGCTTTCACTCTTTTTAGTCTTTCAAATTAACCCAGGATTTTGGCCTACTGTCATTGCGCACGTGGTCTTCTGCGTTTCATTTGTAGTAGTCACAGTTAAAGCAAGAATTGCATCCCTTGACCCTCGATTAGAACAAGCAGCTATGGATCTATATGCAAATGAGTTCCAGACTTTTCGTCGCGTGACGCTGCCTCTTGTTGCACCTGGTATTGCTGCAGCAGCTCTGCTTGCCTTCAGCTTGTCTTTTGATGACTTTATTATTACCAACTTTAACTCTGGAACCCTGACGACATTTCCTAAGTTTGTCTATGTCTCTGCCGCGCGTGGTATTCCTGCGCAGGCAAATGTAATCGGCTCGGCGATGTTTTTCTTGGCACTTGCCATCGTTATTGCAGGTCAGTTAATTAGCAAAAAGACAAAAGTTACTAAATGACCAATCACGGAAACATGTATGGCCCTAACTTTACATTTTTAGGAATTCCATCATGCGACTTGGATGATCCAAAAACATATGCTGGCGCAGATGTAATTATTCTTGGGGCGCCAATTGATAGTGGAACATCTCATCGATCTGGTGCCAAATTTGGACCGCAAGCTATTCGTGGGGGAGATTACCTACCTCATGATGGTTCACGCCCTCATCTTGCACTTCGAACCGATGGACTTAAAGATCTCAAGGTTTTTGATGCTGGAGATTTAATGATGCCAGGTTCAGATTTAACTGGATCATTAGCGATTTTAGCTGCTGCTACCGAAAAGATTTCACGCGCGGGAATTATCCCCGTAGTTCTTGGAGGCGATCACTCAATCGCATGTGCCGATGTTGCAGGAATCGCTGCGCACAGAGGTTTAGGCAAAATCTCAATGATTCACTTTGATGCTCACGCCGACACAGGTGAGGATCAATTTGGAGCACTCGTTGGCCACGGAACTCCGATGCGTAATTTGATTAACAATGGATTTGTTCGTGGTGATCGATTCTTACAGTTGGGTCTTCGTGGTTATTGGCCAGAGGATGCAACTCTTAATTGGATGCGCGATCAAGGTATGCGCTCATATGAGATGACAGAGATTGCACACCGTGGACTAAATACCGTCTTAGATGAATCTTTTGCAACACTGATTGATGGTTGTGACGGTGTGTTTTTGTCTGTTGATATCGATGTTGTTGATCCCGGTATGGCTCCAGGAACAGGCACTCCAGAACCTGGTGGAATGACAAGTCGTGAACTACTTGAAGCAGTACGCAGAATCTGTCTTGAACTACCGATTGTTGGAATAGATGTTGTAGAAGTTTGTCCGCCATTTGATAACGCCGACATCACCGCAATCTTGGCTAATCGCGTTGTTCTAGAGGCTTTGAGTGCAATTGCAAAACGAGCTAAAGGTAGCCCCTATTCGCCTACTCAGAATCTTCTCGACCGATAAACTGAGTTAATTAAGGTGTCAGGGGTATGGTCCATTATCCTAGGCAACTACTCACGTTAGGTTAATAATGCAATTTCTTGGAATTATCGCTTTTATAGTTGCGCTTTTGATTTCAGTAATGATCCACGAATTTGGTCACTACATAACTGCAAAACGTTTTGGTATGCGAATTTCTGAGTTTTTTGTTGGATTTGGAAAAAGAATCTGGTCAACGCAGCGTGGTGAAACAGAGTTTGGAATTAAAGTCATTCCAGCAGGTGGTTACTGCAAGATAGAAGGAATGGCACCGAATGATCAGATGTTGCCAGGTGAAGAAGATCGAGCCTTTTACAAGGCAAGTTCTGGACGTAAATTAATTGTTCTTGGTGCGGGATCGTTTCTGCATTTTGTTCTGGGTTTCTTGCTTTTGTTTACACTTTTTGCAGGCGTTGGTACAAATCAAGTTCTACCGGTTATCGGTGAGGTTGTTGAGGGCTCAGTTGCCGCCTCATCAGGAATTCAAGTTGGAGACGAAGTTGTATCTATCAATGGAGTTAAAGTCACTGAATGGTACAAAGATGTTGAAGTCATTCGAAATTCAGAAGGTAAAGAGGTCGTTCTTACTATTGATAGAGATGGCCAAATCATCACGGTTCGTGCTGCTCCTCGTTCAACTGAAATTGACGGTGAAAAAAGATATCTACTCGGAATTGTGAATGAAGTTGGAGTAAAACGTTATGGATTTTTATCCGCCATTAGCAACTCTGCAACCGTAACAAAGAGTTTTCTCACAGAAAGCGTCAAGTCGCTGCTGAGTTTGCCTTCAAAAATACCTGCGCTTTGGGGACAAACTGTTCGAGGCGAAGAACGCGATGCTAATGGTTTAGTTGGCGTTGTCGGAGTAGCGCGTGTATCTGGGGAAGCTGTAGGAAGTGATCAACTAACAGTCCAAGAGCGCTTGGCGACTTTCCTGCTAATTATTGCAAGCTTAAATATTTTTATTGGAATCTTTAATCTGCTTCCTATTCTTCCTTTAGATGGTGGACATATGGCAGTTGCCATAGCCGATGAAATACGCGCACTCTTTGCACGGATGCGTGGTCGCCCTCGTCCTGCAGCAATTGATGTGACAGTTCTAACCCCTATTACGATGGTG
>WLHC01000042.1 GCA_009702925.1 Actinomycetota bacterium | reverse complement strand
GATTCGGTAGAATCTGCCACACGAGAGATACAGATTTTTTTCCCAAGCAAGTAACTTCCCACGTTCGAATAAGTACAAGGAGTAAAAATGTCACAATCTAACAAGATGTCCTTTATTGGTCGCGATATGGCGGTTGATCTTGGAACAGCGAACACTCTTGTCTATGTTCGTGGTCGTGGCATTGTTTTAAATGAGCCATCTGTAGTTGCTATCAATCAAGATACTGGCGGAATCCTTGCTGTTGGTCTTGAAGCAAAAAAGATGATCGGGCGAACTCCTGGCAACATTGTTGCTATTCGTCCACTACGCGATGGTGTTATTGCAGACTTTGATACAACAGAACGTATGTTGCGTTACTTTATTCAAAAAGTTCATCGTCGTCGTTATTTAGCTAAGCCTCGAATTGTTATCTGCGTTCCATCTGGTATTACAGGTGTAGAACAGCGCGCCGTTAAAGATGCAGGATATGCAGCCGGTGCTCGTAAGGTTTACATTATTGAAGAGCCAATGGCTGCAGCAATTGGTGCCGGACTACCAATTCATGAGCCAACAGGAAACATGGTTGTTGATATCGGTGGTGGAACAACAGAAGTTGCTGTTATTTCACTCGGCGGAATCGTTACTTCACTTTCAATTCGAGTCGGCGGAGATGAACTTGATCAGTCAATTATTAACTGGGTTAAGCGAGAGTACTCATTGCTATTGGGAGAGCGAACTGCAGAAGAGATCAAGATGGCTATTGGATCTGCCTACCCACTTCCAGGTGAAAATGATGCAGAGATTCGTGGTCGCGATTTAGCCTCTGGACTTCCAAAAACAATTATCGTTTCAGCAGCAGATATTCGTAAGGCCTTAGAAGAGCCTGTTAATGCAATTATCAATGCTGTTAAGAGCACACTTGATCAAACTCCACCTGAGCTTGCAGCAGATCTTATGGATCGCGGGCTAGTTCTAACTGGTGGTGGCGCATTACTTAAGGGTCTAGATGAGCGACTTCGTAAAGAGACTGGAATGCCAATTCACATCGCCGAGCGTCCATTAGATGCTGTGGTTGAAGGTTCTGGAAAATGTATCGAAGAGTTTGAAGCACTTGAGAAGGTTCTAATCTCCGAGCCTCGTCGATAAGGTTACGTTGTAATGAGCAAGGGCGGTCAAAGTCGCACACGATTATTGCTGGTGATTTTGATCGTTACTTCTTTGTTTTTAGTTACATTAGATCTTCGAGGAGTAAAGCTTTTAGATAGCTTAAAGCAGGGAATGCAAAACGTAGTCTCTCCGTTTCAACGCACTGCTAATAGTGCGCTAAGCCCTGTCAAGGGTTTTTTCTCTGACATCTCATTGCTTGGTCGTTCAGGATCTCAAATTGAAAAGCTAGAAAAAGAAAATGCGGCCCTAAAGTTAGAGCTCCTAGAGCGCCAGGATGCAGATGTACAAATTGATCAGTTAAAAAATATTTTAGATTTAGCTGGAACAGCCGGATACAAAATTGTTAATGCAAAAGTCATCAGCCAAGGCTCTTATCAATCTTTTGCACAAACTGTGACCATCGGAAGCGGTTCAAATGCTGGGATTGCACAGAACATGACTGTCTTATCTGAATATGGAATAGCTGGCATAGTTAAAGAGGTTTATCCAAACTCAGCCCTGATTCAACTAGCAAGTGATCCTGCATTCCGAATCGGTGTTCGAATCGTTAACTCGCAGCAAATTGGATTCTTAACAGGTCGAGGCGAACGTTCAGCGGTTTTGCAGTTGTTAGATAATTCAACAGATATCAACGAAGGCGATATTCTGATGTCTAGAGGCAGCATCGCAAACCGACCATTTGTGCCGGGAGTTCCTGTTGGATATATAACTACGGTTGATAACTCCGCAGGAACAATTGCTCAATCTGCAACCGTTCGCTACTACACCGACTTTTCAAAGCTAAGCGTATTGGCAGTAGTAGTTGGGGGTCCTTCGACAAACCCTGGTGATGCGTTAGTTCCACAAAAGCCGCGGCCAATTCCAACTCCCACAGTTACAGTTTTTGTCACTCCCACACCTACGCCAAGTAACTAACAGCCATGTCAACACGTCTTATCGGCATCTCATCTTTAGTTTTTCTTGCGATTTACATCATTCAAGAATCAATAATTGCCCAGTTTCGGCTTCCAGGTGGTGGGTTTTCAATTTTGATTATTTTTGCACTTAGTTGGGCGATTATGAGTGAGCGTGAGATTGCAGCCGTCATGGGATTTTCAGCTGGGATCTTGATGGACCTCTCGCAAAACACTTCGGGTCCATTTGGACAATGGACTCTCATAATGTTGCTTGCCAGTTATGCCATTTCTTATCTTGGCTATGGAGACGATAATTTCTTTGGTGGCGCACTAGGTGTCGTCTTTTCTATTGTTTTGGGTAATTTACTTATCGAGATGTTGTTTTTAATTTCGGCCCCACTTTTGGGAGTTTCCATTGGCTCGTTCACTCAGATTTTCTCTACACTTTTTGGAACGAGTGTGTGGACACTATTTCTGACTCCTATCGTACTTCCAATATTTGCCAAGCTTTATAAAACAGTTTTTCAAGCAGGTTCACTTACATGAACAATAAATCTCGCCTTTCTCTACTTGTAGTCCAGATTCTTATCGTCTCTCTAGTGATGGCTTTATTTGGCCGACTATTCTTCTTACAGGTTGCATCGGGTGCAAAGTATCAAGATGCAGCGTTAAGCATTCAGAGCCGCGATGTCATTACTCCTGCGATAAGAGGAATCATTGTTGACGGTTCGGGTGTTGCGCTGGCCTCAAATAAAGTTGGCTTAGCGATTACGATTGACCGAATCGTTGTCGACCAGTTAAATGATAAAGGTGTTGCGCTCATGCAACGCCTAGCTAACCTCTTGCAACTTGAGTACGCAGACATCTATCAAAACACACGTCTATGCGGTGAACTACCCGCAGGCCAAAAAGCTGGATGTTGGCAAGGTTCTCGATACCAACCAATCCCGATAACAAAATCTGCTGATCCAGATACTGCTATTCAAATTGTGGAGCGGGCAGATTTGTTTCCAGGAGTAAGTGCAAAACCAGTTGCCATTCGTGCATATCCGAGTTTCTTTGATGTGAATGCTGCGCATTTACTTGGTTATGTCGGTCCATTAACAGAAAGTGATCTGCTCTCAACAAATGACAAGCAATACTTTAGAAGTGAAAGTATTGGAAAAACTGGTTTAGAGGTTCAATATGATTCATATTTGCGCGGAGTTCCAGGAATTAGAACTGTAATCGTCGATCGCAAAGAATCGATCACTAAAGAGAGTCAAAACACGGCGTCAGTTGATGGAGATCATCTCGTCACAAGCCTTGATGTCCGTTTGCAAGCGGCAACTGAAAAAGCTCTCAAAGACGCAGTTCTTCGGGGTCGCGCCAATGGATATAAATCTGATTCTGGCGCCGCAGTTGTGATGGATGTTAGAACAGGTCGAATTTTAGCGATGGCTTCATATCCCACCTATGATCCAAATGCATGGGAAAAAGGTTTAACCGTGCAACAGGCTAAAGATTTGTTTAGTGAAAAGAAGTCTGTACCTGCCTTAAACCGTGCGATACAGGGTTTATTTGCACCTGCATCAACATTCAAAGTCATTTCAGTAGTTGCTGCTGATAAAGCGGGGTATGACCTCAATGCTACTTATGAATGTCCATCACAGGTGGAAGTTGGAACAAGAACATTTAGAAACTTTGATAGCAAAAATCAGGGCAGAATGAATATCAATACGGCAATTGCTGTCTCTTGCGACACGATCTGGTATCAGATTGCATTTGATGAATGGCTTCGTGATGGCGGATTAAAGGCTAAATCAAATCGTAATGACTACTTTTTTAAGGCAGCAGAGGCATTTAAGTTAACCGATCGAGTGGGAATTGACCTTCCTGCAGAGTCTGCGTCTCGTATTGCAGATCGGGAGTATAAAAAGAGTTGGTATGAGCAAAACAAAGATTTCTATTGCAACTATAAAGAAAGAGCAAAAAAGGATCAGCAAAGTGCTTTTTTAATCCAGCTTGCAGCCGAGAACTGTGTAGATGGTGACAAGGTACGCGCTGGTGATGCCGTTAACTTTAGTATCGGGCAAGGCGATACGGTGTTGACTCCTTTAAAATTGACACAGGCATATGCTGCTATTGCAAATGGTGGAACTATTTGGCAGGCACTTGTTGGTAAAGCTATTGTAAAAACTGACGGTACGGTTGTGGAGAGATTTACTCCACAAAAATTAGGAACCCTTGATGTAAAGCCATCGACAATTAAATTTCTTCAAAAAGGTCTACGAGAAGTAGTCGTACGAGGAACAGCCGCGGGAGTATTTTCAGGTTTCCCAGTAGAGATCAGCGGAAAAACTGGTACTGGCCAAGTATTTGGTCGTAATCCAGATGGCAGCGCTAAAGATGACACTTCCTGGTTTGCCTCTTATGCGCCAACTAATAACCCTCGTTACGCAGTTACGATGATGATTGGGCAGGGTGGTTTCGGAGCATCAACTTCTGGAGTTGGAGTGCGCGCAATCTATTCAACTTTATTCGGAGTTACCGGTGGTCGCGTTGACCCAGGTGCGACGATATTCCCTGAGGGCAAGCCACCAGAGCAATTGCCTAAGATTTCACTTGTGATAAAAAAGAAGGGAGCGCAGTAAATGAGTCAGATATCTGCGCGTCAAAATCTTTATCGTAAAGACCGCCGCTCTCTTTTCCATGGCTTTGATCCTGTACTGACAATTGTTGTCGGGCTGCTTCTTTTTCTAGGAACCTTACTGGTGTGGGCGGCAACACGAGATTGGTATGCGCGCGGTGGATTAGATCCGCAGTATTACTTGAAGCGTCACATCATCAATATTTTAATTGGCGCGGTACTTGCCTATGGTGTGACGGTAATTGACTATCGATTATTACGTGCATACACCCCAATTTTATGGGGGGCTGCTGTCTTAGGGCTTCTCATTGTTTTGATTCCAGGATTAGGCACCGAGAAAAATGGCGCAAAAGCATGGATTGCACTTCCTGGAGGATTTCAAATTCAACCAGCCGAGTTAGCAAAGGTTGGAATCATTATTGGAATGGCGATGATCTTGTCAGAGCGCTCTCATGACAGCGATAAACCATCAAACAGGAATGTTCTGCAATCACTTGCCGTTGCGGCTCTTCCAGTTTTACTCATTATTCTTCAACCCGATATGGGAACTATTCTTATCATCGCGGCATCAGTTGTAACCATGATCGCTGTTTCAGGTACGTCGAGTAAATGGGTAGTTGGACTTTTGCTACTTGCAGTTAGTGGGGGATTCATTGCAGTACAAGCTGGAGTTGTTAGTGAGTACCAGGTTAAAAGATTACAGACATTTGTGGATCCAAATGCAGATACACAAGGCTCGGGTTATCAACTTCGCCAAGCCAGAATTACGGTTGGTTCCG